>JAOZOT010000742.1 GCA_029933115.1 Anaerolineae bacterium
TGTGTGATTTCCGCGAAATCCGCCTCTCCGCGATTCCGCGTTGGGGGGCTCTTGGGTCGCGGAAACGCGGAAGGACGGAGAGCGCGGAAAAGGTTTCCGCGACTTCTGCCTTTCCACTAATCCGCGTTGATGTCATATTCCGAAATCAGGACTCGGCCTCGCCGTCCGCCCCGCCTTCTCCTTGCAGGCGGCGCTTGATTTCGGTGGCTTTCTCAATGAGGTTGTCGAGGCCGTCGGCAACGGCTTTGTAGTCTTGCTCAGTCGGTCTCCGCGGGTCGTCGGTCAGGCCAAGAAGATAGTCGGTGGTTGTGTCCAGGGCTTTGGCGAGCTTCATAATCACTGAGGCAGATGGATACTTTCGGTCACCCTTTTCAATTTTGCTCACCTGCCCCTTACTCACGCCGCTATATGTGGTAAGCTGGCCCTGGCTCCAGCCCTTTTCTTCTCTAAGCTGGCGAACCCTATCAGCAAGAATTTTGGCAAGCATAGATATTCCCATTTGTCAATTATACCACATTTTTGCTGACAAACGGAAACCTTTAAGGTAGAGTTTACCCGGTTGATGTTGACAACTGGAAACCATCATGGTATAATTGAAGACAAGTGGAATCTTTCAAAGTATCGTTATGAGGGTATTGATGGAGGATCCGCAATGACTGATCACAAAGACGCGCCGGATGGCGCCCCCCTTTGGCTCCAACCGGTCTACACCGACGCCAGGGCGGCCATCGTGCAACCCGACCGGCGCATTGACGCCACCCAATATTTCCGCGACAAGTGGCTGCCACGGCTGGGGGCGCTGCGCTGGACGCTGGTCCTGGGCCTGCGCGGGCTGTGCGCCGAAGCACCCCTCCAACCCGACGGCACCAGGGAGGTGGAGGTCATCCGGGAGGAGTTGGCCGAGTTGTTGGGGGTGAATAGGGACACCATCAGCCGCATCCTCAAAAGCGAGAGGGTCGGCCAAGGGCCATGGCGTATCCTTCGAGCCGACGACAAACAAAGAATTACGGTAAGATAATAACTGAACCCGGAACTGACCAGGCGCAGGGAAATCCGTCAAGCCCTCAAGCCCGTCGTGGCGCTCGCAGAGGAGATCCTCGACGACCACCACTCCACGGCCATGCTTTTCAAGGTCCTGCTGGCGCTCTACCCTCATCGCCTGGACCTCTTCATCGCAGCCGTTGAGGAGGCCGTGGCCGTGGGCGAGTTGGACGAGGGGGTCAACCGGGGGGCGGTCTTTCAACGTGCTCAAGGACTTGCCGCAAAGGCCGGCGTCGAGTTGGGGCTACGAGGAGAACAGCGAATCACACAGAGCGCGGCGGAGGCCGAAGATGAGCCGCCTGTGGTGAGCCTTTCAGCAGGACAATTTGCACTAAACAGCCTATTGTTGTATAATATCCACTGCTAGAACGCATGTTCTATAGGAGGGCAATCGCAACATTGCTCACTCCTGCAAGTAACACAGTGTGCGGTTAGCCCCAGGCTGCGCGGGGCTGAAGTCCCCACGCTGAGAGGGCAAAGCCCCTGCGGGGCTGGATCTAGCCCGTAGGCTTTAG
>JAOZOT010000743.1 GCA_029933115.1 Anaerolineae bacterium
CTGCTGGTAAAGGGAGGGAGAAAAGATGCCGCAGTATAAGTACGTCCTGGAAGAAAAAGACGTGCCCACTCAGTGGTACAATGTGCTCGCGGATATGAAGACACCGCCACCTCCGTACCGACACCCGGCGACGCTGGAACTGTTGGGGCCTGACGACCTGGCACCGGTCTTTCCTATGGCCTTGATCGAGCAGGAAGTCAGTCAGGAGAGGTGGATTGATATCCCAGATGAGGTGCAAGACGTTCTCAAGATGTGGCGTCCTACTCCTCTGTACCGTGCCGCCCGTTGGGAGAAGGCTCTGGATACCCCGGCCAAGATCTACTATAAATGGGAGGGTGTCAGCCCGCCGGGCAGCCACAAGCCCAACACCGCCGTAGCTCAGTGCTATTATGCCAAGGAGGAGGGCCTGGAGGGTTTCGCCACCGAGACAGGAGCCGGACAATGGGGTAGCGCCCTATGTTTTGCCACTCAGCTTTTTGGCCTGAAGTGCAAGGTCTTCATGGTCACCATCAGCTATCACCAGAAGCCTTATCGGCGCATCGCTATGGAGACCTGGGGAGGCAACGTTGTGCCCAGTCCCAGCTCGGAGACAAAGGCCGGTCGGGACATTTTGGAGAAGGACCCGGAGACGACGGGCAGCCTGGGTATCGCCATCAGCGAGGCCATCGAGTACGCCGTCACCCACGATGGGTGGAAATACTCTCTGGGCAGCGTGGTCAACTTTGTCCTCCTGCACCAGACGGTTGAAGGGTTGGAGGCCAGGAAGCAGATGGAGATGGCAGGTGATTACCCCGACATCATCATTGGCTGCGCTGGTGGTGGCAGCAACGCCGCGGGTCTCATCTATCCTTTCTTGAAGGACAAGCTGGACGGTACCAAGCCAGACCTGCGGGCCATCTTCGTAGAGTCCACTGCCTGCCCCAGCATGACCAAGGGCATCTATGCTTACGACTGGGGCGACACGGCCAAGACGGGGCCGGTGTGTATGATGCACACCGTGGGCCATAGTTTCATCCCCGCTCCTGTGCACGCCGGAGGGCTGCGCTACCACGGCATGGCTCCCAGCATCTGTGCCCTCCTGGATCAGGGGATCGTGGAGGCTCGTGCTTACCATCAGAATGCCGTGTTCGAGGCGGCCGAGAGCTTTGCCCGGGCTGAAGGTTTCATCGTAGCTCCCGAAACGGCCCACGCCGTCAGAGCAGTCTACGATGAGGCCCTGGCCTGCAAGGAATCGGGCGAGCCCAAGGTCATCCTCTTCAACAACAGTGGCCACGGTCACTTCGACCTGGCGGCTTACGATGCCTACCACAGGAAGGAACTCCCAGACTACGAGCTCGATCAAGTGGCTATTGATAGGGCTCTGGCCGAATTGCCCAAGGTTCCGGCCTAGCTGGCATAGCTATCGCCTGGCCTGACTTGAGAGGGGAGGGAGAGGTGGTCCCTCTCTCTTCCCTCTTCCCTTGTCTTTCGGCGGCCGTTCGACGCCTGTCAATCGCTGCGGCTGGCGTCGCCCCCCTGTCGTAACTATCCATCTAATATGCCATAACGAGGGATTA
>JAOZOT010000744.1 GCA_029933115.1 Anaerolineae bacterium
GATGGCGGTGGTGCTGGACACCGGCGCGGTCTCCCGGGGCAGTGGCAACCAGGGCAGCAACCGAGAGCGAGACATCCGCCGGGCCTTCGTCGAGGGTGACTTGGTAACGCCAGGGGAACTCATCGAGGCGGTGATTCTGCTGCCCGAGAACCTTTTCTACAACACCACTGCGCCGGGCATCATCATGGTGATCAACAAGGCCAAGCCACACCCAGGTGAGATCTTGCTTATCAACGCCTCCAAGCTCTGCACCAAGGGCCGGCCCAAGAACTACCTGACCGACGAGCACATCCGCCAGATTTACGAGATTTACCGGGACTGGCGGGCCGAGGACAGGGTGAGCGCCATCATCACCATCCAGGAGGCGGCCCGCAACGATTACAACCTGAGCCCCTCCCGCTACGTGGCCAGCGACGATGTGGAGCCGCCCCTGCCCCTGGAGGAGGCGCTGGTGCTGCTGGCCCAGGCCGAGGAGGAGCGGGCCGAGGCCGACGCGGAATTAGACACAGTGTTAGCCGAGTTGGGCCTTGAGAGGTGGGAGGCAAGCTAGAGGAGGTTGCAATGAAGATCAGCGAGTTGATTGATGGGATTCGCAAGCGCGACGTGGTGCTGCCGGAGTTTCAGCGCGAGTATGTCTGGACGAGAGAGCAGGCCAAGCAGTTGATGGTCTCCCTGGTCAAGGGTTATCCAGTGGGGAGTCTGTTGTTCTGGAAGACAGACCAACCCCCGGAACTGAAGAATTTGGAGGCTGCGCCGGAGAAGCTGGGTAGACTCCAGGTCACCCTGGATGGTCAGCAACGCTTGGCCGCTCTGTATATGTTGATCACGGGTGAAATCCCACCCTACTACACCGAGAAAGATGTTGACAAAGATAAGGACCCCCGGGACCTGTACTACAATCTGGACACAGGCGAGTTCCAGTATTACCAGCCCTCCCGAATGCGGGGAAACCCTCTGTGGTGGTCAATGGTGGAGTGCTTCAACAACCCCAACATCAATGTCTTTGAGATTGCCCAGCAACAAGCCACAACAGGTGAAGAGGCTTTCCAACTTGCCCAGCGCTACAACAACCACCTGACTCGGTTGCGTCAGATTCGCGAAATAGATCTGCCCGTACAGATGGTCCCGTCTTATGCTACGCTCGGCGACGCCATTGACATCTTTGACCGAGTGAACAGCCAGGGAACCAAACTGACCGACGCCGAGTTGGCGCTGACCCACGTGACTGGGAAGTGGTCACAGGCACGTCGGGTGCTGAAGGCCAAAATAGATGACTTGAGTAGACGACACTTCTACTTCGACCTGACTTTCATGACCCGCGCCCTCACAGGCGTGGTGGTCAAGCGAGCACTCTATGAGACCATTCACGACCGGCCTAAAGACGAATTGGTGGAAGGCTGGAAGCAACTTGAACGAATCTTGGACTACCTGGTTACGGTGCTACCACAAAAGGCCTTCATTCACTCTACACAGGATCTCAATACGACCAACGTGTTAATTCCTGTGGTTGTCTATCTCTCTCTGAACGATGGAAGATTCCCAAGTGAACAAGC
>JAOZOT010000224.1 GCA_029933115.1 Anaerolineae bacterium
CGCCCTCGGAGTGGGGCAGCCTGCCCAACCACGATTGAGTGCAGAGCTACCAGAGGGCTATTGCTTGGAAGGAAGAGCAAATGAAAGATACTAACGATGTCATAATTGAGGTCAGAGACGTTTACAAGACTTTTCGTCGGGGCAACGTTGAAGCTCTGCGGGGGGTGAGCTTTGACGTCAAAAGGGGTGAAGTGGTGGTCATCATTGGTCCCAGCGGCTCAGGTAAGAGCACTCTTCTGCGTTGTATCAATCACCTGGAGACCATTGATAGAGGCCACATCATCGTGGACGGCATCGCCGTGACTGATGCCAAGACCAACATCAATAAAGTGCGCGAAGAGGTAGGCATGGTCTTCCAGCAGTTCAACCTCTTCCCTCACCTTACCGCCTTAGAAAACATCACTCTAGCCCAGCGTGTTGTACGCAAGCGTTCACGGGAGGAAGCAGAAAGAATAGCCCACGAGCAACTGGCCAAGGTGGGCATCCCTGAGAAGGCAGATTCGTATCCGTCTCAACTCTCCGGCGGTCAACAGCAACGGGTGGCTATCGCCAGGGCCCTGGCTATGCAACCGAGGATCATGATGTTCGATGAGCCCACCTCAGCTCTCGACCCGGAGATGATCAAAGAAGTGCTGGATGTGATGTTGGAACTGGCTCGGGAAGGGATGACCATGTTGGTGGTCTCCCACGAGATGGGCTTTGTCAAGGAGGCCGCCGACCGTATCATCTTTATGGACGCCGGCAAAATCGTAGAGGAGATGACGCCCGCAGAGATGAAAGCAGCCACAGAAAATCCAGATTTGGCTAAGGAGGAGAGGACCCGACTATTCTTGAGCAAGATCCTCGTCTAAAGTCGTGACGGTGTACCGACAGCGTGTCTGAAAAATGCTCGTAGTGGCGACTTGAGTCGCTAATGACCGGTGCTCTGCGGCCAAAAACGACTGAAGTCGTTACTACGAGCGCCCCCCCGAATTTTCAGACACGCTCTGATACCAACCAAATACTACCTGGGAAGGAGGGAAGATGCGTCAGCGTTTAGCACGGATTACAATCGTTGATCTGGTGGTATGGGGGATTGGCCTTGCCATTCTGGCCGTCGCCGTCTGGGGCGTGATAGCCACAGTGACCGCCAGAGCTGCCGCTGTGGACGGCTATGCCGTGCGCCAAGCCGATATCGCTCAGGCCAGCCAGGAAAAGCCGGTCCGACTGGCTGTTGTGGGAGCGCTGAAGCTCGGCGATATGCCCGATGTCAGGGTTAAAAAAGGCGTGGCGGTTCGCGTTGCGGCAGGAGCACGCCTGCCCCGGGGGGCCAACGTTGTGGTTCCCTTGGAGGACACGGACAAAGCCAGCTCCGCCAGGCGAGGGAGCAGTTCATCCGAAGAGGTGCTCATCTACAGGGCTGTGCCTCGGGGTGAAAATATGGGTCCTATATATGGAAAAGAGGACTGGATCTCTTTCTTCATTTTTGGATTGGCCCAGGGAGGCGTGTACGCTCTCATTGCTTTGGGCTACACTATGGTGTACGGGGTGCTGTTCATGATCAATTTCACCCACGGTGAGGTGTTTATGAGCGGGACCTACATCGCTTCTTATGTGGCCAATGCCTTCGCCCGGTCCGGCTTCATGGACGAGCAGCCCATCATAGCCCTGCTCATCGTGTTCGCTGTGGCCATGACCGTGTCCACTTGCGTCGCCGTTGTGCTGGAACGGGTCGCTTACCGCCCTCTGCGCAAGGCCCCGCGTTTGGTGCCCCTCATCACCGCCATCGGCGCATCCTTTTTCCTCCAGTATGCCTTCGCCCGCCTGTTCGGCTCGGGTATGAAACGCTATCCCGACGTGAAGGCCCTCAGCGGCAGTTGGCAAATAGGGGAACTCAAGATTCTACACATCCACGTCATCGTCTTTGTGGCCGCTGTCCTGATGATGATCGGGCTCTATTGGTTCGTGCAGCGGACTAAAACGGGCAAGGCTATCCGCGCTGTGGCTGAGGATAAAGATGTGGCCGCTTTGATGGGCATTGATGTAGATCGGGCGATTGTGACTACCTTTGCTGTCGGGGCTGCCCTGGCCGGCGCGGCCGGCGTGCTCTTTGCCCTCTACAACAAGCAGGTCACCCACACGATGGGCTTTATGCCGGGCATCAAAGCTTTCACCGCCGCCGTCCTGGGGGGGATCGGCAATATCCCCGGGGCCATGTTCGGGGGGTTGTTCCTCGGCATTTTTGAGACGATAGGTCCTACACTCTTCTTCGACGGGTTGGGAGTCCCCAGCCCCAGTCAATTGAAGGATGTTATCGCCTTTACCATGTTGGTGGTCATTCTCATCTTTCGGCCTACCGGTATCATGGGTGAGGTTCTGACTGAGAAGAAGGCATAACGAGAAAAGAAGGGGTGTGGTAAAAAATGAGCGAATTGCGCAATGCGGTGATAACGAGTGTAAGGACGGGCCTCATTTTGGGTGTAGTTGCCATATTTGTGGCCCTGATGGGCATTGTTGTGGACTTTAATGAGTTGGACGTTATCGGCGATGTGATCGGCCTGGGGCATACCATATTGCTCCTGATTGGGGTGGCAGTCGGTTACGTCACCCTCAGAGGTAGGGAGAAACACAGCTATCCCGAAGCAGGACTCATGGGGGCTATTGCCGGCCTTGTGACGGGAGTAATGTTGGCTCTGCTGGTCCTGCTCATTCACAATGTCAACGTGAGACCTGTGTTCGTCAACGCTACCGAGGTCCTGGTCGCCGCGCTCACTTTCAATCAGAGCCTTGGCCCTGGGATAGCCCTCCTCCTGGTCGTGGGCCTCATTCTCGGGGTACTGGGGAGTGTTCTCAAGCAGTTGGCGCCCCGTGTTCGAGGCCCTATTTTGACCGGCCTGATGGTGGTGTTGCTGTGCGGCATTCTGCAGGAAATGTTTGTAGCCATTCTGCGCAACTTTGCTTTGCCAGAGGGGTTCATTCGCTTCTTCTTCTACAGGGAGGGACTCACGCCACTCGGCGCGATTTCCCTTTTTACTTTTACAGTGGTTGTTAGCATCGCGCGGCCCTACCTCGGCCCTGCTATCAGGCGTTTCTACGACCAACTCAGCCCCACGGGGAAGACTGTGGTAGGTGCGGTGGTGCTTCTCGCTGTGGCCATCCTGATAACGTTGGTATTCCTGCGCTTGCCTATTCCGATCCCGGAGACCGTGGGCAAGTCCGTCCAGGCGGCTTCTGTATTCTGCCTGCTGGGTCTGCTGCCGGCTGCTGTGGTGTGGCTCGTGACTTCATCATCGCGTCGGGAGCCTGCTCAGCGGGGCAGGTTGTTGCTCCGTGGCTCCCTGGTCAGTATGGGCGTTTTCGTCCTGGCCACGCTGCCCTTCATGGTCGGATTGTATTGGAGTGATGTCTTTGACAACTTTGGGCTCTATGTCCTCATGGGGTTGGGGCTCAACATCGTGGTCGGTTTCGCCGGGCTGTTGGACCTGGGCTACGTGGCCTTTTTCGCCATCGGCGCTTATACGGCCGGCTTGCTCACCTCGATGAGGTCATCGTTAGCTTGGGGATGGTCTTTCTGGGCAGCGTGGCCCGTCGCCTTACTTTTCGCCGCTATGGCCGGCATCATCCTGGGCATCCCTGTATTGCGTATGCGCGGTGATTACCTGGCCATCGTCACCCTCGGCTTCGGCGAGATCATCCGCGTCCTGGCTCTCTCGGACCTGCTGAAGCCTTACTTTGGAGGAGCTCAGGGCATCCTGGAAATTCCCAAACCTGTCATCGGAGGGATGACACTGCTGACCTCGCAGCACCTCTACTATCTGATCTTACTGGGATGCCTGGCCGCCGTCTTTGTATCCTGGCGGCTGAGCGACTCACGGGTTGGTCGGGCCTGGATCGCCATACGTGAGGACGAGGACGTGGCTGAGGCGATGGGCATCAACCTGGTGAAATATAAACTGATGGCTTTCGCTATTGGAGCTTTGCTTTCTGGGGTTAGTGGGGCCATCTTTGCCTCCAAGTTGAGTTCAATCTACCCCCACAGCTTCAACCTGATTATCTCGGTCAACGTCCTGTGCTTGATCATTGTCGGTGGTGTAGCCAGCATCCCGGGTGTGGTCGTGGGGGCGTTTGCCATGCTCTTCCTGCCCGAGGTCCTGCGCTTTGCCGCCGAGTACCGTTACTTGATGTACGGCGCGGCCTTGGTGGTAATGATGCTGGTCAAGCCCGATGGCCTCTGGCCGGCAGAACGACGTCGGCGAGAGCTTCGCGCCGAAGCAGAAATGGCTGAGGAGGCAGCATAGAATGGCTACGATTCTCAAGGCGCACAAAGTGACCAAACGCTTCGGCGGGCTGGTAGCAGTGCACGAATTTGACCTCGACATCGAGGAAAGAATGATCGCCAGCCTCATCGGCCCCAACGGGGCCGGCAAGACCACCTTCTTCAATTGCGTGACGGGTTTCTACGTCCCTGAGGAGGGCCAAATCCAGTTCAATGGCACAAACCTGGTGGGCCTCTCCCCCGACCGCATCACCTCTTTGGGCATTGGCCGTACCTATCAGAACATCCGTCTGTTCCAGAACATGACCGCCATCGAGAATATCCTGGTCGGTCAGCACTACCGGCTTCGGGCCGGCGTCCTGGGGGCCATCCTCCGTGACCCCGGCACACGGCGAGAAGAGGAGAAAGCTCAGGAAGAAGCCTTAAAAATGTTGGAATTTGTGGGGCTGCAAGGCAAGGGTGACTTTTTGGCCAAGAACTTGCCTTATGGCGACCAGCGGCGGCTGGAGATTGCACGAGCCCTGGCGGCCCATCCCAAGCTGCTGTTGCTGGACGAACCAACGGCCGGGATGAACCCTCAGGAGACTCGTGAGTTGATGGCTTTTATCCAACGGCTTCGGAACGAGTTGGGCTTGACCATTTTCCTCATCGAGCATGACATGAGAGTGGTAATGGGTATCTCTGACCGGGTGACGGTGCTGGACTATGGGGTCAAAATCGCCGAAGGCACGCCGGCTGAGATACAAAGGAATCCCAGAGTGATCGAGGCCTATCTGGGTAGAAAGAAGGTGGCGTGAGATGGCAATGCTGGAAGTAGACAACATTGACACTTATTATGGTAACATCCGCGCTTTGAAAGGCGTTTCTCTCTCGGTGGATGAGGGCGAGATTGTGACCCTCATTGGAGCCAACGGGGCGGGTAAAAGCACCACCCTCAATACCATTAGTGGGTTGCTGAAACCGCGCAGAGGGGGTGTCTACCTGGACGGAGAGCCTATCCACGAGTTGCCGCCCCATGTGATCGTGGCCAAGGGTATCTCCCAGTCCCCTGAAGGACGCAAGGTTTTCAGCCGCCTGACAGTGATGGAAAACCTGGAAATGGGGGCTTTTACCCGCACCGACAAGGCCGGTATCGCCCGTGACCTGGAAAGAGTGTTCACCCTCTTCCCTCGCCTGAAGGAGCGAGCCAACCAGGTGGGTGGTACACTCAGCGGTGGGGAGCAGCAAATGCTCTCCATGGGCCGGGCGCTGATGGCTCGTCCTCGAGTGCTTTTATTGGACGAACCCTCTATGGGTCTGGCTCCTATTCTGGTCGAAAGCATCTTCGAGACCATTCAGGAAATCAACAGGGAGGGAACGACCATCCTGCTGGTGGAGCAGAATGCCCTGATGGCCCTGTCCATAGCCCATAGAGGCTATGTCCTGCAGACAGGAGAGATTGTGCTTCACGATACGGCGGAGAACTTGCAGAAGAACGAGATGGTGCGCAAGGCTTATCTGGGGGAGGAATAGAGCACGCAGAATCTTGACAAAGTTCTTTCTATCTACTATAATTAGTCATTGTCAGGGTTATCTTTCTCAAATGTACTACTCACCCTCCTGCAGATTTGTGCCTCGACCGGAGGTTGAATCTCGCAAATGTCGTCAACGTAGTCGCGGGAGGGTAAGCTGAGTTCTGAATGAAAGGGGGTGATCGGCCTTTCTACAGCGATACTTCACTCTGTATACTCACCTCAACTTTGCTAAAGGGTTGGGCACCCGGCATGGGACCTAACACAAAAAGTGGTAAAGGACAGGAGGAGATAGAAAGTGAAAGGGAAACTTTGGACCGTTTTGGCGGTCATGGTAG
>JAOZOT010000745.1 GCA_029933115.1 Anaerolineae bacterium
AAGTCGCCACTACGAGCCCGGTTGTGGACGGGCCTGGGCTCAGACTGCCAGGTCTGGTCGGTTTGCTCAGGCGCCGACGACGTCCTCCGGGGTGTAGAGGTGGACGCGGGGGTCCGACGCGGCCGAGTCGGACACACGGCCGAATTCGCGGGCAAAGAAGGCGTAGTGGACGTCCCAATAGGTGTCGCCGTCCAGCCAGCGCAGACCGCGATTCACCAACCTGTCCAGGTCGGCCTCGGTGACGGTGGCTCGCTGCCACTTTGCCTCGCCAAAGACGACGCGCCGCTCGGCGCGGTTGACGGCCACCACGTCAATCTGAGTATCGCGTGACCACCAACTGCCGATTTCTTCGATCAGGATGGGGATCTCTCCCTGGGCCGAAGCGGTGTACAGATGGGTCCGGGCGATCTCTTCCCACACCGGCGCAACGATGTAGGACATGTTCTGCCGGATTTGGTCCAGGGTTTCCTGCTGCCCCTGACCGATCTCCAGGTAGTTTCGTCGGGGCAGCACCCAGCGATGCCAGAAGCGGAAAAATGGGTCGCGGAGGTGATAGGTGCCCCATTGTCTTGGCCTGCTGACCCGGCCCACCGGTTGGCGGTGCTCCACCAGGCCCAACTCGACCAGGGTGCCCAGGTGCCAGCCGGCCTTGTTGGCGTTGCCCAGGCCGGATGCGGCCGCTATCTCGCTCCGTTGGTGAGCTCCACGGGCGATGGCTCCGAGCACCCGCACGTAGCTCTCGATGTCGCCACGTAATTCCTCGTGGAGCTGGAGGCGGGGCTCGTCGAAGAGGGAGCCCGCCGGTGACAGGATGTCTTGCTCGATGTTTTGCATCAGGCTGGCTTCGCGGTCCACCGAGATGAGGTAGTGCGGCATCCCGCCCAGCACGGCGAAAGTGTCCACCAGTTCGGCGGGAGAGCGGTGGGGGAAAAAGGCGCGGAGGTCGTTGAGCTGCAGGGGACGAAGCTCGAAAGGCCAGGTATGACGCCGATAGAGCGGGGCTTCGGTCTCCAGGAGGTGACGGCGCATCACGCTGAGCAGGGAGCCGGTCAGGATCAAGAACAGATTGGTGTGTTGCAAGACCAGGTCCCACACTTTTTGCAGCACCGTGGAGATGCCGGGCACCATCTCCACCAGGTAGGGATACTCGTCAATCACCACTACCAGACGGCTCTCCCGGGCCAGGTCACCCATAGCTCTGAAGGCACTTTCCCAATCAGGGTATGAGAAATCGGCCGGCACCTCGTCTCCGTCCACCGATGCCAGCTCGCGGGAGAATTGGCGGAGCAGGGTGGCGCTGTCCAGGCGTTGAACGAAGAAGAAGGCGTGACGCTTGTCCTTGCTCCACTCAAAGACCAGCGCCGACTTGCCCACCCGCCGCCGGCCATATATCACCGCTATTTCCGCTCCCGGCCGGCGATAGCGGCTGTCCAGATAACCCAGTTCTCGTTCGCGGTTCAAAAACACGATAGGCTCTCCTGTTCCCGTTTCAAGAAATGGGCATGGTTCACGACTGCCCAAAACACCTTGACAATTTGCCTTCGCTCCCGCC
>JAOZOT010000746.1 GCA_029933115.1 Anaerolineae bacterium
GGCGGGTGGCGTCGTTGTCGGTGCCATCCAAGACGAGGTGGGCGTCCCTCAGGAGCCGGTCGGCGTTCGTGGGAGTCAGCCTGGCCACCACAGGCTCGATGCGGATGGTGGGGTTGGCCGCGTGCAGCCGTTCGGCAGCAGCCAGGGCTTTGGGGCGTCTGGCCTGGGCATCGTTTTCATCGAAGAGGATCTGGCCGGCCAGGTTGGCGAACTCCACATGGTCGCTGTCCACGAGACGCAGGTGGCCCACCCCTGCCCGGGCCAAAAGCCCGGCGGCCACCGTTCCCAACCCACCGCAGCCGACGACGACCACGCTGGCCGCAGCCAGCTTTTCTTGCCCCCGCCACCCGATCTGAGGGAGGGCTGCCTGGCGGCTGTAGCGTTCCCCATGATGCTCGGCAGGCATCTTGACCTCCTATTCTTTGAACCAGGCGGGGTCTATGGCTGCCACCGGGTGGATAGCCTCCACAGGGAGGAGCTCCTCGCCCTTCAAGGCCGCTTGGATGGCCCCTTTCGCCGGCGCCTCCCACTCGCAGAAGAGACGGTCGTCTTCTGGGACGACCCAGCTTCTCAGCCATTTGGAGCCACTGGGCGAAGCAGCGACGATGGCCTTGCCCACTGCGATTATCTCGTCTTGGGTCGCTGCGTCAGGCAGCCTGTGGACCACGATAAACCTTGCCACTTGTCTCACCTCCTCTCTCCAGGCCTGCGGCCAAAGCGAAGCAAGGGTAGGAAGCAGTGACGGCCTCCAACCAGGAAGAGCTTTGGGGCCAGGCATCGGTCCGAGCCCAGAAGTCCAGGAAGAGGCCAATGAGCCCCGGGTTTCGCTCGAACGTCGCCTTGGCGCGACAACCCTGACAGCCTCCTGCCCGTTCGGCCAGGTAAAGCGCCCGTAAGTTGGGAAAGCGGATGTGCTCTCCGCATTGGGGACAACGCCACAGAAATTCCCCTGTCAGTGGGTCTATGTGATAAACCATCACGCACCTCTTTCGCACTCTTCAAAAGTCGCAGACGCTCTCCATGCCCATGTTCATCGTGCCCAGGGCCCGCCACAGAGCCGCCACGTCAGAGGGGATGAGGATGACCCGATCATCTGTCTTCACCCTGGCTTCCACCTGGCATTTGCGGCCATTGAGCATGGTCATGGCCACCCGGTTGGATGGGACTCCCATACCTTGGATGACCTGCTGCACAGTGCTGCCCTCTGGCAATGTCAGCCGGAAGGTGCCATCGCCGTTCTCTGGCTTCCCCTGCCCGTAGCCATCCAGCTTCAGCCGGCCCGATAGCATGACGTTGACCTTCATCGTAGCTCCACCTCCTTTGCCGTTCTGCCTATAGGATACCGGCTTGCATTCGGGCAGGGAAGGGTCGGCGGGCCTATTTTGGGCAGCAAAAAAGGCCCATCTTGCGATGGGCCTGAGGGCCTATAACGACCTGGCAGGTTTCCAAAACCTGTCAGCTCTCGCCTACCTTCACCAGCCCCTTGCGGATGGCGTAGAGCATGGCCTGGGTGCGGTCGTAGAGGTGGAGCTTGGAGAAGATGTTGTT
>JAOZOT010000225.1 GCA_029933115.1 Anaerolineae bacterium
TGTGTGGGAACATGCCCCACTCGATCACTTGCCCACGTTTACGTGCGGACTTACCGGTACTATATGACCTATCGTTTTTGCCACGAGCGGAGGATAAGATGAGTGAGAACAGGATGGGTACTATGATTCAGACGGCACCACAGGCGCGGCCCTGGCCGCCGGAGCAGGGTCAGTGGACTTATGAGGACTGGCTGCGCCTGCCCGATGACGGTTTTCGCTACGAGGTATTGAATGGAGTGTTGTATATGACCCCACCACCACGCATTCGACATCAGGTCACACTGGAGAATCTGTCCAGACGGCTCGGCAACTTTGTGGCCGAGCGCAAGTTGGGATGGGTGCTGTTCGCTCCCTGCGGCGTGCGTCTGCCGGGCCAGCCGGTGCCCGTCCAGCCGGATATCCTATTTGTGCGAGCCGAACGGCGTGACATCATTGGTGAAGAGTACGTTGAAGGCGCACCGGACTTGGTGGTGGAGGTGCTCTCTCCCGGCAACTGGCTCTACGACCGCACCGAGAAGTTCCGCGCCTATCAGGAGGCCGGGGTGCCGGAATACTGGATTGTGGACTATCGCGCCCGCACCATCGAAGTTTTCGTGCTGGAAGAGGGCACTTATGCCCTGCTGGGCAAGTTCAATCCAGGAGAAGCAGCCCGCTCAAAGGTGCTGGCCGGGTTTGAAGTGATGGTGGAGGAGGTGGTGTGATGACAACCCAGGATGCGACACAGACGACACAACCCCGTCTGGCCACACAGATCGCTCAGTTGTGGCCTCCTCAAGGGGAATGGACCGAAGCCGATTACTTTGCCCTGCCCGATACCAATCGGATCATCGAACTCTCGGAAGGAGTACTGATCATGCCTCCTCACCCAACTGACACCCACCAGCGGATTGTCGGCGCATTGTATAGATACATTCACGCCTTCGTCGAAACCCACAACCTGGGTACCGTGCGCTTTGCCCCGCTGCCGGTACGACTCTGGGTGGGCAAGATCCGCGAGCCGGACATCCTTTTCGTCTCTCACGCGCACGCCGACCGGATTGATGAACAAGCTTATGGCCCACCTGATCTGGTGGTGGAAGTGCTTTCTCCCGGCACCTGGCGCGCCGACCGTGGCGAAAAGTTCCTGGAATATGCCCGCGCCGGCGTGGCTGAGTACTGGCTAGTAGACCCCGAGGCCCGCACCATCGAAGTTTTCGTGCTGGAAGAGGGCACTTATGCCCTGCTGGGCAAGTTCAATCCAGGAGAAGCAGCCCGCTCAAAGGTGCTGGCCGGGTTTGAAGTGATGGTGGAGGAGGTCTTTGAGTAGGAGCATTGATTTCGGGCAGCTTGACAAACCTTTACAACTGTGCTAGACTCTAGCCGGGGTGACAACCGGCTTGCGAAGCCTGCTGCGCAGGCCTCACAACCAAAGACTGCGCTGGTTGATGCATGGCGGGAGAGAACCGTCAGGTCGCCGAAGGGGCAATCTGCCGAGGGTCGTCCACCCGGCAGCTAATCTCTCAGGCAAAAGGACCGCCACGCTGACAGCACTCTGAAGAGCCGGCCTGGACGACAGGCCGCACCGAAGGGGCAAATCCCACCCTTGGCGTAACTACTCACCCTCCCGCAAGATTGGACATCCTTTAGGTGCAAAATATGCCCTGAAAGTCTGCACAAGCCGTCAATCGCAACCTGCGAGAGGGTAGGCTGAGCGGTTACCCCTTTGCCGAAGAAGGTGGGATAAACTCTCAGGTTCCAGAGACAGAGAAACGGACACAATATAGGAGTCCGTTTTTTTGTTTCCCCCCAACCACGGTTGAGTGCAAAGCTACCTGTGTCATAAAGGAAGGAGTGCAGAAATGGAGAATCGAGATTACGCGGACTATTGCTTCGGAGTGGACTTGGCCGAGATAGACCCTGACATCAGCGAGATCATTTCTCTCGAAGAGGAAAGACAGGCCAGAAAATTCGTCTTCATCCCCTCGGAAAGCATCGCTCCCAAGGCCGTCCGCCAGGCACTGGGCTCGGTTTTCAACAACGTCTACGCCGAGGGCTACCCGCCCCTGCGAATGACCCGAGATGAGGAGAAGATGCTGCTGGATTTCGGTCACCAGTTGGCCTACTACCGGCGCTACGCCGACCGGCGCTTCTACAAGGGCGTGGACTATGTGCACTTTGTGGAAACCCTGGCCCAACGCCGCTGCGCCCAGTGCTTCGCCAACGAGCGGGTCAGCGCCGACCAGATCTTTGTCAACGTCCAACCCCTCTCCGGCGCGGCGGCCAACCTGGCCGTCTACAATGCTTTCCTGGAGGCAGGCGACACCCTGATGGGCATGGACCTCTACCAGGGCGGCCACCTGACCCACGGCAGCGAGTTCAACATCTCAGGCCAGAAATACCATGTCGTATCCTATGGGGTCAGCAAGTCCACCGGGCGACTGGACTACGACCAGATCATGAAGCTGGCTTTGGAGCACCGGCCCAAGATAATCGTCGCCGGCTATACTTCCTACCCCTGGGCCCCCGACTGGGACAAGTTCCGGGAGATAGCCGATGCCTGCGGGGCCTTGCTCATGGCTGACATCGCTCACACCGCCGGCCTAGCCATCGCCGGCGTCTATCCCAACCCGGTGGGCATCGCTGACGTCACCACCTTCACCACCCACAAGACCATTTGCGGCCCCCGTGGGGCGGTGATCATGACCACTGACGAGGACAAGGCTGCTCTCATAGACGCGGCTGTTTTCCCCGGTGAGCAGGGCGGTCCTCACACCAACAAGTTCGCAGCTATGGCCGTGGCTTTCAAAATCGCCCAGACTGACTGCTTCAAAGAACTCCAGAAGCGGATCGTGGACAACGCCCAGTATCTGGCCGAGGGGTTGCAGAAACAGGGGATCAAGCTGGCCTACGGCGGAACCGACACCCACCTGCTGATGATTGATCTGAACGGGATCAAGTCAAAGAACGGGCTGCCCCTGCGAGGCGAACCGGCCGTCCGCATCCTGGACCTGTGCGGGCTGGTGGCCAACAAAAACACCATCCCCGGCGACGAGGTGACCGCTCTGGGGATGGGTGTCCGCTTGGGCACACCCTGGATCAGCCAGCGGGGGATGGGCAAGGCCGAAATGGAGAAGCTGGCTGAGCTGATCGCCCGCGTCCTCAAGAACATCCAACCTTACAGCTACATGGGCATAATCGGTGAACTGCCGCGTGGCAAGATTGACATGGACATCTTGGAAGAAGTCAGATGTGAAGTGGCGGCGCTGACAGAGGAGACTCGCGCCGAAACCGCCTCTTGTGGCAGTGGGTACCCTCATTACTGCTTCCCTTGTGAGGAGCCCCGGGACGAGCCGGGAATACTGGCCATCAGTGGCTGGCGGGCGCTGCCCTTCCTGCAAGAGGTGGGCACCAACAACATCGCCGACCTCAAGCCTGGCCAGAGCAGGCGCACCCTGCTGTTGGACAAGGACGGCCAGCTCATAGATGACGTCCACATCCTTCGGCTAGAGCCCGACCAATGGAATCGCGACCGTTACATCGTGGTCACCAGTCCCACCCAGACCGAGTTGGTCAAAACCTGGTTCCGCAACCTGTCCGACGGCTACATTATATTCGACGAGGATGACCTTTACCGCAAGGTTCAGGGGCCGGTCACAGTAGATGACCTCCTGATGGACGAAGTGGATGAAGCCCTCAAGGAGGAAGGGCTCAAATTCCGCGACAGCCTCAAAGGCGTCGAGCCGCTTTTCAAACCCGGGGAACCGATGCCCGACGGCCTCTCCCTTTTCAAGGCCGGACATCAAGAACTCTTCAGCCTGTCCAAGCCTTACTTCATTGGCCAAAAGAACCTGGAGAGTGTGCGGCCCAAAGTGGAAAGAGAGGAATGGCGTTGGGAAGAGCCGGAGGATGCGCCCCTCAAGCGCACCCCTCTCTACGAGGAACACAAAAAGCTGACCAGGAAGATCATCCCCTTCGCCGGTTGGGAGATGCCGGTCTGGTACACCGGCGTCAGCGACGAACACCGGGCGGTGCGACAGGCGGCCGGCCTTTTCGACGTGGCTCACATGGGCGTTTTCGAGATTGCCGGCGAGTACGCGACCGACTTCCTGGACATCGTTTGCTCCAACTATATCCGCTGGCTCGACGATGGTCAATCAATGTATTCCTACCTGCTTGATCCCGATGCCAACGTCATTGACGACGTTATGGTCTACCGTCGCCGGAAGGACCTCTACCTGATGGTGGTCAACGCTGCCAACGAAGATAAGGATTGGGATTGGCTGAACGCCGTCAACGAGGGGCGGGTGCTCATTGACCGGGAACACCCCGACAAAGAGGTGCTCGGCAGAGCGGTTCTGCGCAACCTCAAGGATCCTTCCTCCGGCGAGCGGCAGCGTGTTGACCTGGCGCTGCAAGGCCCCAAATCGCTGGCCATCCTGCAAAGCCTGACTGACGACCAGAAGGTGAAGGACGCCCTAGCCAGAGTCCGCCGCACCGACCTCATCGAGACAGAGTTGGCCGGATTCGACCTGGTGATTGCCCGCACCGGCTATTGCGGCGAAGAAGTCGGCTACGAGATTTTCGTCCATCCCGATCAGGCGGCCGCCCTCTGGAATCTGCTGCTGGAGAAGGGGAAACCCTTCGGCCTCCAGCCGACTGGCCTGGCCTGTCGGGATTCGACCCGCACCGAGGCGGGACTACCCTTGTACGGTCACGAACTGGCGGGCCCCTTTGGCATCAATCCTATCGAGGCCGGCTTCAGCGGCTACGTCAAGCTGCACAAGCCTTTCTTCATTGGCCGCCGGGCGTTGATGGAAAAAGGGTACAACACCGGCAAGGAGGTGATCCGCTTCCGCATGAACGAGAAGGGGGTGCGGGTGCCCAAGACCGGCGACCCGGTGGTCAACAAACGGGGCAAGTACATCGGTGTGGTGACCTCCTGCGCCATTGACAGCCAGGGCTACCTTTTGGGGTTGGCCTATGTGGACAAGCGTTACAACCGGGAAGGGGAGCAGATTGGCATCTTTAGTCTGCCAAAGAAGGTGCCGCCCTGCAAGGCTATGGACGAGCTGGCTCCTGGCGACCGGGTGCTGCTGCACGACGAGGCCACTGTGCTGACCCGCTTCCCGACGCCTGAGGAGAAAGAGACCTGGCGGGGCAAGCCCGCGAGAAGGATAGCTACCTTCAGAGACCTGGTGCAGACAGAATAGCGGGAACCCTTGCGAAGGCTTGGCGACAACCTTCGCAAGGGTTTGACCACTTTCCTTTATTCATCAGATGTGGTAAAATGTTGACATCAATCCGTGGAGGTGGGAATATGGTCACTATTCCGATCAGAGTATCTGAAGAGTTGGCGGAGCGGTTGGCACCGGTCCAGGAATACCTGGACCAGATCATTGAACTGGGCTTGCAGCATTGGCAGGGCCTGCCCGAAACCGACCTGACGCCGCGCCAACGCATCGAGCGGTTGCTGCGTGACACCGGCCTCATTGTCCCACTCGATCCGGCTATCGCCCGTCGCTACACTTCGGTGAGCCGCCAACGACAGCCGGCCGTGCACGCTGGCGGTAAGCCCGCCAGCCAGATCATCATTGAGCAACGAGGCATCTCGTGACTGAGGCATTGGCCGTTGCCACGTTCTACCTTGACGCCAGCGCGCTGGTCAAGCGGATACATGGCCGAAACCGGCACAGCCTGGATCGAATTGGTGTGTGCCGACGATTCTCATGTCATTGCCATTGCTCAGATCGGACTGGTCGAGGTAGCGGCAGCGTTTGCCAGCAAGCGCCGGGGCAACTTTATCGCGCCCGACGAATATGATAATGCGTTGGCTGACCTCATCTGCGATGCACAGACACGCTATTTGCTTGCTGCGGTAGATCAGACCATCGTGGATAGTGCCATCCAATTGACGCGCCGTCAGCGATTGCGCGGTTATGACGCCGTTCATCTGGCTTGCGCGCTTGCGCTGAACGAGCCATTGGTTGACTCCGGCCAGCCGCCCCTTATTTTCGTAGCCGCCGACGAAGACCTGTTGGCCGCAGCCGCCGCCGAAGGGCTCGCCACCGATAATCCTAACGATCACCCTTGAGTTTGCTAAAAC
>JAOZOT010000226.1 GCA_029933115.1 Anaerolineae bacterium
AGCATCTGGGGATCGAGTACCCCGAAGAAGAGGAACCGCAGCAGCCGGCCTTGTTTTGAGGTGTTTGCTCGAACTCAATAGCGAGCCCCAGACCTGAGATTTGCGATAAGATTCTCATTCGGCGCACTTTGGAAAGATATGGCTTGGTGCCAGTGCTTTCTAAAGACTATCTGGAGCCAGTGGTATTGCTTTGTAACGTCTGCAAGCTGATTCAATCTTGCAAGTATGGTGTGAGCGATATCTCGGTGCCTGGGACCAGTGTGCTTTACGAGATGGGGTTGATGCACGCTATCGGAGTCCATTGTGCGATCCTTAAAGATCGTCGAGCAAGTCAGTCCGCCGATATTCAAGGTTTGTTTTTCTTGGAGTACACCAACGCTGAGTCAGTGGTCGAACGGCTCTCGCGCTGGATCGAGGATCAGGTGCAAGAGGCCAGGATCGTTCGAGTCGAAGCCTTTAGATTCCTTGATACGCTCACCTCTTGATGAACAGCGATCGCTACAACAGGAGCTTGCTGCCCACGAACGAAATCTGCGCAAGCTGCGTGAGCAAGCGGCAGTGTATGCAGTTGGTGAGACACCGTTGCATTTGCTCAACAAGATCGAGGCTGAGGAGACAGCCATTCAAACCATCAAAGAAAAGTTGGATAGGATGTCTTGAGAACGCTATCCGAAGTCATCGTTGGACCGGCTGCGCTAGGCCACGCCGGAAGTGCTGGCCGGGCTGCGGGCGCTGGCGGAGGAGCCTGGGACACCGGAGAATGTGCGCCAGGCGGCAAGGGAGGCGCTGGAGCGGCCGGAGGGGTGAACCGATTTTCACTCCCAACCCTGCCCTTGCCCTTTGACCGGATCGCTGCTATAATCCACACGTCACGAACCAAGAGGGGGCAAGACCGTGTATGTTGAAGACGTCATCTGGGATGAAGACAATGTGGAACACCTGGCCGCCCACCAGGTGAAGCCTGAAGAGGTCGAAGACGTTATCTGGGACGATCCCTGGTTTGAGCGGCGTTGTGGTCGCCAGCGTTACCACGTCTACGGACAAACCTCCGGCGGGCGCTACTTGTTCATCATCCTAGATAGAGAGTATAATGCTGTGTTCTACGTCGTCACGGCGCGGGACATGACCGATCGAGAGAAAAGGTACTATCGGCGAAAGAGACAGTGAGAGGATGAGATGACCATGACCAGTATACCGGAAATGACGCGAGCCCAGGAGGCCAAATTTTGGGAGACGCACGATGCCACCGATTACTTGGACGAGATGGAGCCGGTGGCGGTGACCGTCGGGCCGCGTCCGCGAAATCATTGCTCCGTATGTGACCAGGTGCTGCTTTCCCGCTACGTGGACATAGACCTGGCCGGCGGTCGGGTGCAACTGCGCCAGTTGCGCCAACTCTACTGTCCGGCTGGGCACGAAAGCCGCCTGGCGCCCGAGGCACAGCGCCTTGCCGACGCGGTGGAGGCGGTTTTACGTCTGGCTCTCGTTCCCGCCGGCGCGGGGTAATGTGCCTAGACAGCCGTCCGAGAACTGAAACCATTCTCGATTGAGGGGAGAGTAACCCTGCATTTGATCGTGGTTGGGCAGGCCGCCCCGCTAGGGGCGCAGAAGGGGAGAGAAAAGGGGAGGCAAAAGATGACCCTGCTTGAACTCACCGAAGACGACATCCGCCATTTGGCCACGGCTCGATCCTTTGAGCGGGGAGAGGGATACTACGCCTCGGGCGCCGTCCTCGAGGCCGAACGGCGCGGCAACACCCTCGTCGCTCAGGTCGAAGGCAGCCAATACACACCCTACCGGGTCACCGTGACTTTGGGACCGGCAGGCGTTGAAGATGCTCGTTGCACCTGTCCCTATGACTGGGGCGGCATTTGTAAACACATCGTTGCCACCCTGCTCACCTGGGTGCGTGAGCCGGAGAGCTTCCAGGTGTTGGCCCCAGTGGACGAGTTGCTGGCCAAGCGCAGTAAAGAGGACCTGATCGCCCTGATTAAGGAGATGATCGCCAGGGAACCAGACCTGGCCCGGCTGCTGGACCTGCCCCTGGGCCCCGCTAGCTCGATACCTTTTGACCTGGCAGCTTTCCGCAAGCAGGCGAGCTACGCCCTTTCACGCGACGACGCCGAATGGGCTGCCCGCGAGCTGGAACGCCTGCGGGAGACGGCCGATCGTTACCTGGAAGCGGGTAACCCAGCCGCTGCCGGTGCGCTCTACCATCTCATCCTCGATGAGACGCTCTCGTGTTTCGAGGACTGGTGGCTGCAATGGGACCAACACGGTGACGTAACGGGCGTCCTTGGGGACTGTGCTGAAGGATTGGAGCGTTGCCTGGATCGGGTCAACGACCTCGAAGCCCGGCGGCCCTGGCTGGAGGTGCTGCTGGAGGCCAAGTTGAAAGACATCCACCTGGGGGGCGTAGACCTTGCCTGGCCGGCCAGAGAGGTGATATTGCGCCAGGCCACTGACGAGGAATGGACCTGGATCGAGGCCCGGCTGCGGCAGGAGATGCAATGGGCCGGAGATTGGGGGCGCGAGGTGCTGGTGCGCTTTCTGACCGCCCGCCTGGAGATGACCGGACAGGAGGCCCAGGCCGAGGCCTTTGTTCTGGAACAGGGCACTCCCCAACAGCGTGCTTTCCTGTTGGTCCAGCTTGGCCGGGTGGAGGAAGCACTAGACATCGCCCGGCAGCATTTCGCCAACCTACCTGGCCTGGTCCAACGCTTTGCCGATGCGCTGGTGGAGGCCGGTCACGGGGAGGCGGCTGCGGCCTACATGGCCGAACAGGCGCGCCACGAGCGTTATGCCTCCTACTATCGCCCCTGGCTGGCTCGCCACTTTGAAAGGCACGGTGACCAGGGAGCAGCGCTGGAGTTGTGGCGCCGTCAGTTTGAGGAACTACCTCAGTTCGAGACTTACCAGGAGTTGCGCCGCTTGGCCGGTGAACTGGGCACCTGGGAGACCTTGCGCCTGGCCCTGTTGGAAACCCTCGACCCTCAGCGCCAGGCGTCGCTGCTACTGAAGATCGCTCTGGACGAAGGGGACGTGACCAAGGCGCTGGAGGTTGCCTCTCGGCCAGGGGTGTGGCTCAGCCCCGAGGAGCTGATTTGCGTGGCCCAGGCCGCCGAGGCCGATCACCCTCGCGCCGCCCTGAAGATCTACCGCCAACAGGCAGAGCAAGCCATCGCCGCCAGGGGGCGGGCCAACTATCAAATTGCGGCCAGCCACTTGCAGCGGGTGCGTGACCTGCATGGCCGACTGGGTGAAGGGGGCATCTGGAAAGACTACATTGCCCACTTGCGACGGGAGCATCAGCGGCTGCGCGCTTTGCAGGACGAGTTGAACAAAGCCGGGCTGTGAGTCAGGGCTGTGTTGAGCCAACACGAAGATCACGGGGGACGAATGACATAAATTGTGGCCGCAATGGGAGAGCGACGTCTCTTTTCATTGGCCTATCCATGAATGACGACAATATCCGGCGGTTCCTCCACTATTCGAAGGAGCGGGAGGACAGCTTTGAGAAAGAAGGTATTTCATAGCCAGATGAGCGGGAGATCATCCGCCATTTCGCTATCCTGCCAGACTGGGCAGCGCCCGAGATCAACCATCTGACCGAAGCCTCGCTGAAGCGTTTGGGCACCCATGTGCTCTGGGTGTCGGATTTTGGCGAAATCCCTGAGCGATTGGGGAGGGTGTACGAGGCAGCAGGTGGTAGATGGCGGGATGTTTTCTAGCTGAAAGCCGTAGGACAAGTTGGCAATTTGTCCTGCAACGCTCCACCAGCTCTATATGCGTCCAGGGGGCGTGTGACATGAGCAAGCAAAAAAGCATACACGAACCAGGAGCACAGTTGCTCAGCGTTCAAGATGCTGAACGGTTGCAAGCGTTATTGCTGCGTAACCGGCAGCGAGCCAAGCGGGAGGTACAATTGCGTGTGCCGTTCACAGTGATTATCGAAGCAGTTAACCAACTCGAGGCCGATGAACTGAGCCTATTGGCCCAACGGCCTGAGGAACGGCTGGCAGATATGCAGCGTTGAGCACTGGACTCCATGGAACCTGTTCCAGGCCACTGTAGCCAGACATGCTACAATCAGATGTGCATTCAACAAGCGGAGGAAGAAAATGCCCCTGAGTCCCAACCAGCAACTATTCGAATACCGCATCGTGCGCATCCTGGGCCAGGGTGCCTTTGGCATCGTCTACCTGGCCCATGACACGCTTCTCGACCGCCCCGTCGCCATCAAGGAACTGACCGTCACTGCCCAGACCGACGAGGTGGCTTTCAATCGCTTCATCCAGGAGGCCCGCGCCGCTGGCGGTCTGAACCATCCTCACATCGTCACCGTCTATGCCCTCAAGGTCGTGGAGGCCAATGTGTACCTGGTGATGGAGTACTTGGTGGGCGGCAGCCTGCGGGCGCTACTGGAGAAACGTGGTCCCTTACCGGTGGAGGAGGCGGTGCACATCGCTGCCGACGTGTGCGAGGGCCTGGCGGCGGCCCATGCCAAGGGCATCGTCCACCGCGATGTAAAGCCGGAGAACATTCTGCTGGCTGAGGACGGGCGGGCGAAGATGGGGGACTTTGGCATCGCGCACGTGCCAAGGGGTGCGGGAGGCACGAGATTGACGCAGGTGGGCTTCCAGCCAGGGACGTTGTTGTACATGTCGCCAGAGCAGGTACATGGGCAGCGGGTGGATGTGCGGAGCGATGTGTATGGGATGGGAGTGGTGCTCTACGAGATGCTGACGGGGCGGCACTATGTGGACGTGGAGGCGTTAGGGCAGCAAGCACGGGAGATGGCGGGTTCCAACGTGATGCTGTTCCAGGCGCGATTGTATGAGTTGCTGGCGGAAGCGGTCTGTGAGCGGGAGCCGCAGGATGTGTGTGAGATGCGGCCAGATGTACCGGAATGGGTAAGGGAGGCGGTGGCGGTGGCGCTGGCGAAGAGGGTGGAGGAACGGCCAACGGCTGCGGATTTGGCAAAGGTGCTCCGGAGCGGAGAAGCAGTGCGGGTTGACCAAGCGATGTATCCGGGCGCGGTGGATGTCGCGCTGGCTGAGGAGCACTTCAACCGTGGGCTGACCTACGGGCAGCAGGGCTGCTTGGACAAGGCCATTCGTGAGTACCAAGCTGCACTGCGCATCAATCCCAACTTGGCCGGGGTGCATCTCAACCTGGGTGGGGTCTACTACCAGCAGGGTCACTTGGACGAAGCCATTCGTGAGTTCCAGGCCGCGCTGCGCATCAACCCGGACTATGCCGACGCGCACTACAACTTGGGTTTGGCCTACGCAGATCAGGCCCGGATAGACAAGGCTATCCACGAGTTCCAGGCCGCGCTGCGCATCAACCCCAACCAGGCCGAGGCGCATCTCAACCTGGGCAGGGCCTACTACCAGCAGGGCCGATTGAACGAAGCCATCCGCGAGTGCCAGGCCGCCCTGCGCATCAACCCCAACTACGCCGAAGCCTATGTCGGTCTGGGCTTGGTTCATGCTCAGCAGGGCCAATTGGACCAAGCCATCCGCGCGTATCAGGCTGCGCTGCACATCAACCCTAACTACGCTGAAGCGTACCTCAACCTGGGCGGGATCTACTACCAACAGGGGCGTTGGGACGAGGCCATCCGCGAGTGCCAGGCCGCCCTGCGCATCAACCCCAACTGCGCCGAAGCCTATGTCGGTCTGGGCTTGGTTCATGCTCAGCAGGGCCAATTGGACCAGGCCATCCGCGCGTATCAGGCTGCGCTACGCATCAACTCAAACGACGCCGAGGCGCACCTCAACCTAGGTGTGGCATACGCAAAGCAGGAACGTCTGGATGAGGCGATCCGTGAATGGCAAATCGCAGCGCAGTTGGGGTCTGGACCGGCTCGCGCATTGTTGGCGGAACTCCACGTAGATCACAAGATAGGGGAGTTTGCTCCTGCGCCGTATACCGTGTCTGTGTGTCCCTACTGCGGCAGTGCGCTCAACAGATACGCCAGCCCTGATCGGTATGGAGAGCAGGTTGAGGTCTTTATGTGTGACAGGGAATGTTTAGCGGCGTGAGTGACGCCGAATAAGTCGATTCCGCATTTGTG
>JAOZOT010000747.1 GCA_029933115.1 Anaerolineae bacterium
AGCCAGTCCACCCACGCGCCGTCATCTATCCTGTACTGCACGTCGTACAGCCCGCTGATGCCCGCGCCCTCGTCTTGGGCACCCCACTGCACGGTGAAGGTGCCGCTGACATAGGCCGACGGCGCACGCACCCAGGCCACCGGCGCCGTCACGTCACGGGCTACGCTGAAGCCCACCCCGCTCTCGTGCCCCAGCGCGTCCTGCACGGCGATGCAAATGCAAAAAGGGAGAGCAAGTCTCCGACCACAGCCGCCCCTACGGGATGATGCCGAGATTTGCCCTGCTAGCCTGAATCGTGCCAGGCAAACAGACGTTTCAGAAACTGCCAGACAGGCGCAAGCATCTTACGCGGACCTTTTTCGACTAATGTGAGATTGAAACAGCCAGCTAGTACATAAAGAATCACACTAGGCAGAAGACATATCGCTAAGCCTATAAGCACTGCCGAGGTCTTGGATGGATCTAATATAATCAAAGTTAACGTAAGGCTTATCGCACAAAGCGCCAGATACATCCCTGACACACGGATGGTCTTCTTGGTTATGGAGCCATATCTGGTATACATGAAACTGGAGATAAGACCCATAACAAGAAATACCACTGTCAAAAGACCGAACACAACTAGCGCCAGAAATCGCAAGCAAGAGAGCATTTTCTGCGCCCCCCCTCCATGCTTCAAATATCTACCACCAATGCTCCAGGAATATCAGGTGAAGCAGATCCCCCACTTGTTCTCGCGAGATCTCAATCGAACTACCTTCCTTAACACCGTGGCGCCGGTCCAGGTCGTATTTCAACTGTGACAGGCTGATGGCAAGGTCAAGGTTCGACTCAGGGATAAACCCTGCCATCATATTCCGACCAGCTATGAGTGTATCTTGACCGATGGCAAATCCACTCTCAGTAGGGCCAGTGTGACCCGCAAAGAAGTCAGATGCAAAAGTGGCGAAAAGAGAGGCTCCGCCTAAGGCATTCTCAGGTCCAGCCAGCGGGCTACCCTGAGCGATGCCAACATCAGCTAATACGGCCAATTTCAGGCCCGCCCAAGCCCCTTCCGGCCCAGCTAAAGCAGCCCCACCGCCTACGAATACCACATATATCACATCGGCGGCCGCTGCCTCCGCCCCGCTGAGACCGACTGCTACGGTGTCATAAACCAGGGCGATATCAGAGGCCCCTGCAGACCACTGTTCAGCTGAAGCGGAGTAATAGTCCAACAGGAATTGGTGATACTCTGGATCAGTCCAGCGGTACTCCCCTATCTGAAGGTTAGCCAAGGGGTTAGACTCATCGGGGGAGAAAGGGGCTGCTAGCCAATAAGCCCACCAAGGGGGTGATGTACCAGGTTCCCCACCCTGGTGGCCCAACGGATCCACAAACCGCAGCGGGTTGTTGTACACATAGGCATACCGGTTCAGCGCCTGCGGCTCCCCCGGCTGCGGCACCACCGTATCCGCCTGCACGAACCGCCCCAGCGCCGGGTCGTACCACCGCGCCCCGTAGTGCATCAAGCCCAGGCCGGCCTCCCACCGCTGCCCGGTGAAG
>JAOZOT010000748.1 GCA_029933115.1 Anaerolineae bacterium
CAAACTTTGGTCAATGACAGAGTACGCCAATAGAGATGAGTGTGTATAATCACCCCCTTTCGCCCATTACGACAGCCCATTGGTTAGAAGCCCCACTATGTTGGAGGTCAATGGGGCCACAGAAAACCCATAAGGACTGACAGGCCGGCCTTGTGCTCGATCTCGAGACGGTTGTACAAGGAAGGTGTGTCGAGCAGTTCGGTCAGATATATAAGTATTATAGTACGCTTTTCACATTGTGTCAAGTACTTTGCTTGGATGCACTTTACATAAGCATCCGGGCTTTTATGCCACCCTGCTCCTCACCCTCTGTCTCGGAAGCGTCCATGACGGGCTTGATGAGAGAGCCCTTTGGAGAAAAGCAGCCCTCGAGGACGAGGGCTGAGAGCTTGAGGGCGAGCGCCTTTACGACAGTGACAGCAAAGATGCGAAATATGGGTTTTATGGTATAATTAGGAGTGAGTGGGTGATTGCTTTCCCCCTTTCACTACCTAAGCGGCGGGTTGAAAATCGAGATGGCGTGCAGGTCCTCCTGGCCGATGTTACGTACTGTGTGGCTGACGCCTGGTGGAGCATAGCCGCAGTGGCCGGCTTTCAGAGTGATTTCTTCGTCTCCAACGCGGCAGTAGGCTTCACCACTGAGCACATAAAAGGTCTCGGTGGAGGTCTCATGGGTGTGGGGGGGCAGTTCTACCCCTGGCAGCAGTTTCACCCGGCTGAGGGTGAGGCCAGGGTTCATCTCGGACGTGATGAGTGGCTTGACAAAGGCTCCCTCGAACCGTGGATGCGGACGCCACTCACCGGCAGTCGAATCGAAAAGATAATCGGGCATTGGGTCCTCCTTGGATAGTTGTTGAGATTTAGTATAACGCCAAGGGGCTTGTGTTGTCAAATCACAGATCTGCTACGCAGGCCCATCCAGAAAGGAGTCCAAATGAGCCAGGGTAACTCGATCCTCGATAACGTACAATGGAACGCTGATAGCGGAGCCATCACCTTCAAGGATGTGCGTTACATGCTCATCCGTCCCGACACAGTGGTGGATTTTCAGAAGGCGGTGGAGGCCGAGGTGGGGCCGGAGAAGTGCGCTGAGATGATGATGGCCGGCGGCTACACCGGTGGCTCTCGCTCGTCCAAGCGTTACAAAGAAGTCTTCAACTACACCGACGAGGAGATCGTGGCCTTCATGTGCAAGATGGGCGGCGAGATCGGCTGGGGGAAATTCAACGTGGTCAAGTTAGATGTGCCGGGCAAAGAGTTTATCGTCGAGGTGGAGAACTCTGCCTTCGCTGCTGCCTATGGGGAGTCGGACCGGGGTGTGTGCCACATGATCCGCGGGGTGATGGCCGGCATGGCCATTGGCATCTTTGGTAGCGACGTGGTCTCTGAAGAGACTTTGTGCCGTTCCAAAGGCGATGATCGCTGCCGGTTCGAGATCAGAGGCTTGTAAGTAGGGCTCCAGGAGGTTTGACGTCTTCTTGATCCTCTCCGCCCGATGATTTCGACCTGTGCAGCTAGTACCTTTTCAGAGTGGTTTTGATATA
>JAOZOT010000749.1 GCA_029933115.1 Anaerolineae bacterium
CCGTAATCCACCGGACTCGAAGGCGCGTGGACCGTCAGCCTCAGCCGGTCCATGCCCTCTTTCCCCAATAGCAGGCGGCAATACTCGCTCCGGTCCGCCACCCCCAGCACCCAGCGTTCCAGCCACTGCCGAAAACCTTCCGCCGTCTTGGTTTGGGCCGAGTACTCGACGAAGCGCTGATGGTCACGGCGGTAGTAGCCGGGCACGGGAGAGGGATGTGCCCCCCAGGGCTCGTGTACCACGGCGCTGACGCGAAAGCCGGGCACGAGGGTACGGTTGGGGTCGCCGGTGATCACCTCCCGCCCGACGATTTCCTCGGCGACGACGATGACTTGGCGGGCGGCCTGGGCGGCCACTTTGCTGAGGCCGGTATTGCCCCACAAATGAGCGTTGCCCTCCTCATCGGCGCGCTGGACGTGGACGATGGCCACGTCGGGGTTCAGGGCGGCCACGGTGGCCAGCTTCTGGCCGGTGTAAGGGCAGGTCATCTCTTTGAGGGTCGGGTTCGTCTGGAACAGGTCTGTGCCCAGGGCCGAGCGCAGGGGCATGAAAGGGATGCCCAGAGACCCGGCCAGCAAAGCCATAGTCACGCTCAAGTTAGAGTGGTCCTCGACCTCGATCTGCCCTCTCTCCACTGCCCGGCGAAAGTTGTAGCCCGAGCCGGTGATGACGTTGCCCACCCAGGCGGCGATCACTTTGCGGGCGCAGCCGGCTCCAATGATCTGGTCGAAAAGTACGTCGGAGATGGGGCCGATCAGGGTCAGGTCGCGCACCCCCTGGCGGATGATCTCGTGGCCGGCGGCGAAGGGAATGAGACCCTCCAGGGCCAGGCCCAGGGCCACGCTGCTGCCATTGGGCACGAAGCGGGAGATGGCTTCGGACAGAGTGATCAGTTTGGACACGGTAACTCCTCGCTTGCAGCTCGATTATAACACATCTTCACAGCGACAACAAATCGCCCGTGGGAGCCCTCACCCCCTCTCCCATTCCTTAAAATTTTCTCCCAGGTCACTCAAGCCCTTGACAGGCCCCACCATCTGTAATATAATATATGATATACGATATACGATACACCAAGCAGGAGAGAGCCGGTGGAGCCGACATTTCAATTGCCCAAGATCGCGGAACCCGTGTCCCTGAAAGATAGAGCCTACCTTGCCATCAAGAGCGCTATCCTGTCTCTCAAGCTCAAACCGGGCGACCCTTTGGTGGAGAGCGACCTGGCTCGGCAGTTGGGTATCAGCAAGACCCCTGTTCGGGATGCTTTGCTGGAACTGGAACGGGAAGGATTCGTCACCAAGGTCCTTTTCAAAGGAACCTACGTCACCGAAATCACGCTGAAGGACGTCCGTGAGGTGTTTCAGGTGCGGGCTGTTTTGGAAGGGTTGGCCGCTCAATTGGCCGCCCCCCTTCTCTCGGCCGAAGAGTTGGAAGAGGCGGAAAAGATCCTGACGTTGGCGGAGGCTGCTTTGGCGGAGGGTGATATAGTGCTCTGCTCCGAGCATGGCCGGCGGTTCCACAACTTGATTATCAACAAGGC
>JAOZOT010000750.1 GCA_029933115.1 Anaerolineae bacterium
CTGGATCAGCCAGATGGCTGTGTTGGTGGGAGTGCTCTTTCGATTGCTGTCCTGATGAAGTAACTTATGCCTTGGATCAGGGTCTGCAGAGGATGGCCTCAATTGCGATCAACTCACCTCTGTCACAATCACGTCCTTTGCTCCGGCCAGTCGTAGCATCATACTTACCTGACTGCACGTCTCCCGGGTCACCAGAGCGATCATGTTGCCTCCCCGGCCTGCTCCAGAGAGCTTGGCTCCCAGAGCTCCACCTTGCCGCGCCGCTCCTATCAGCCCCTCCAGTTCTGGTGAGGAGACCTTGAGTAGTCGCAGCAGGCGCTGGTTCTCGTCCATCAAACGGCCCATGGCTTCAATGTCCCCCTGCTCAATGGCCCGTCGGCCCATGTCGGCGATGGTGCCAATGTCGTCAAAGAGCCCCTCGTATTTCACCGGATCCTCTTCCCAGCCTCGGCGCACGTCCTCTACTGCCACTTTGGTGGGGCTCTGCACGCCCGTGTCGGCGATAGCCAGCAGAAATGGGTGCTGAACCCAGAAAATCTCCATCCGCTCCCCTCTGACGAAATAGACCGGCTTCTGGAAGGCAATGACCGTGTTGTCAATGCCGCTGGGGGTGCCGTGGTGAATCTTTTCTGTCTCAAAGACCAGATCGGAGATGGCCCGTGAATCCAGCCACTTGTCGAAATGCCCCACCAAGGCCCTGACGATGGCTGTGGAGACCGCCGCTCCGCTGCCCAGCCCCCGCGCAACAGGAATAGAGGAGCTGATGGTGATGGTCAGGTCGTGCTCCAACCCCACCTTGATGCGTCTCAAAGTGCTGACGACGATGGCCCGCAGGGCGTCATCGGGCGGGGCTTCGTTCAATTTGTAAGTCTGCCCCAGGTCCCTGGCCACGATGGTGATGCCCTGTCCTTTTTCAGCGTCCTCGACTTCGGCCTGGGCTTGTACCTGGGTGACGGGCACGGCGATGGCTGGCCGTCCATAGACCACGGCATGTTCACCGAAGAGGATCACTTTTCCCGGGGCGTATCCAATGGTCATTGCGTGCTCTCGATTCTGGTCAGAATTGCTCGCAGTGACCCTCCCACAGGTTCGAAAGTGGCCTCAATCACAGGGTCAAACCTCCTTGCCGAAGCGTGTAGCAGCTCTAAACCGCTGCCTAACCTGGGGGAGGGCGAATGGCCTGGTATCAGTATATCACAATAGCAGGGCTAAGACAAGCTATGGACTTGTGAGACCTGATGCCGTTTCGTGGGAGCAGCCTGGGCTTTTCAGCATCATGGGGTATTTGTTGACAAAAACTGTGCAATAAGTTATAATTGCTGGTAGTAACCAATCCACATTAGCAGAGAACTGTGGCCTGCTTAGCCTATTTTCCGCACCACTCGCGGCAAATTTGCAACCCGCCGCCCTGGTTGCTGGAAGGCAAATCCAGCGGGAGCAACGGCGGAAAATGGCTTAGAGCGTGTCTGAAAATTCGGAGGGGCGGCGCTCGTAGTAACGACTTCAGGTAACTACCCGGGCATGGTTGATTTCA
>JAOZOT010000227.1:0-2306 GCA_029933115.1 Anaerolineae bacterium
AGATAAATGGCCAAGCTGAATCTATTCAAAAGATGGTTCTCGAAACCGGAGCCGCTGAAGAAAGGCATCTATCACTACCGCACGCCGATGGGCGCCGAGGAGCGGTTCCGGCTGCACCTGCGCGTCGAAGAGGACGGGCGCGGCATCCTGGTCATCAACGCGGCCAAGGTGCTGCACCTCAATCAGACGGCCACCGAGTGGGCCAAGCTCATCATCGAAGATGTGCCCCGTGAGGAAGCGATCAAGACCATACAGCGACGCTACCGGGTGGACAGGAAGACGGCCCAGGCAGACTATGATAACCTGCGCGATACCATCATGACCCTGGCCCGCACCGATGAAATCTGCCCGGTGACTTATCTGGACATCGAGCGCATCGAGCCTTTCGAGACCCCGGTCTCGGCCCCTTATCGCATGGACCTGGCCCTGACCTATCGCTGCGACGACGATTGTCTCCACTGTTACGTGGCCCGGGCCAAAGACCATCCAGAGATGCCCACCGCAGACTGGAAACGGGTCATTGACAAGTGCTGGGAACTGGGCATCCCTCATATCTGCTTCACCGGCGGGGAGGCAACGCTGCGCGACGACCTGCGGGAGCTTATCGAGTACGCCGAGGATGTGGGGCTGGTGACCGGTCTGCTGACCAACGGCCGCCACCTGAGCGACCGGGCCTACCTGGACAGCCTGCTGGAAGCCGGCCTGGACCACATCCAAATCACCATCGAGTCCCACGACGAAGCGGTGCACGACCGGATGGTGGGCTGCCAGGGGGCCTGGAAAGAGACCGTGGAAGGCATCAAGAACAGCGTGGACGCCGATGTCTACCTGATGACTAACACCACCATTACCGACCTCAACAGCGCAGACATCGAAAAGACTGTGGCCTTTATTGCCGACCTGGGGGTAGAGACCTTTGCCTGCAACAGCATGATTTACGCCGGCAAAGGGGCCGACGTCGGCATCGGTATCCCCGAGGCGGATTTGCACCCCATCGTGGACAAGATCAAAGACGCCGTTGCAGAACACGGCCTGCGCCTGATCTGGTACACCCCCACCCAATATTGCGAGTTCAACCCCCTGGAGAAGGAACTGGGCGTCAAGGGCTGCACCGCGGCCAAGTACAACATGTGCGTCGAGCCCAACGGCGACGTCATCCCCTGCCAGAGCTACTACCAGACCCTGGGCAACATCCTGACCGACCCCTGGGAGAGCATCTGGCAGCACCAGTTGGCCCAGGCCCTGCGCGACCGCACCTGGCTGCCGGAGAAGTGCAAGGGCTGCGAGGACGTGGCCGTCTGCGGCGGCGGCTGCCCGCTGTACGTCAACGAAGGTGAGTACCTGTGCGTGGAGAGCCAGTCCACAGCACCGTAAGTTCACCCTGGCGAAGGTTACGGAAAACCTTCGCCAGGATTTGGTAGAGCGAACTGCTCCCGCCGGATTTGCAATCCAGCGGCCAAGCGGCGGATTAAAAAATCCGCCGCGAGCAGAAATGTGATCTGCTGAAACCCTCCACGGGGGTTCTGGGAGGCCGTCAATGTCAGACCTCACGGTCGAGGAATGGCACGCTCAATTCACCCGCCAGGCCCGCTGGACGCGGGCGGTGCGCACTCAACTCTACCGGCGGGTCAACCTGCTGCGGGCCGAACGAGTGCTGGACGTGGGCTGCGGCACGGGGGTCATCACCGAGGAGATGGCCGCCCGCTGCCGGGGGCAGGTCATCGGCGTGGACGTTGACGCGGCGATGATCGAGTTCGTCCTTCGACCTTTCGACAGGGCTCAGGGCAAAGGCGGACAGGCCGAGTACCGTGTCGGCGACGCCCATCGGCTTGACTTCCCCGACGGCCACTTTGACGTGGTGGCCTGCCATTTCCTGCTGATGTGGGTCAACGATCCCGCTCTGGTCGTGCGTGAGATGGCGCGGGTGACCAGGCCCGGCGGAGCAGTGCTGGTCTGTGCCGAGCCGGACTATGGGGGACGCATTGATTATCCTGAGGAGCTGCCTTTGGCCCGCTGGCAGGCCGAGGCCCTGCGCCGCGAAGGAGCCGATCCCTTCATCGGGCGCAAGCTGCCCGCCTTGTTCGCCCAGGCCGGGCTCTCAGCCGATGTGGGGGTCATCCCCTCTCTGTGGGACAACGAGGCTTTGCGGGCCGAGTTCGAGGCCGAGTGGGCGCTGATGGAGCGCACCCTGGCGGGGATGGTGGACGAGGATGAACTGCAACGTTTCAAACGGCTGGACCGGCAGGCCATCGAGGATGGCCGACGGCTGATCTTTGTCCCCGTGTTTTATGCTGTGGGGAGACCCT
>JAOZOT010000227.1:2406-6033 GCA_029933115.1 Anaerolineae bacterium
AACCGTCAGCCGATTCACCTCGCCTGGTCGGATTGCGGGGGTTTCAGTCCAATCAACCAGGTGTGTCCACTCGCCCTGGTGCTTTATGTCGACCTTGAACTGCTGGTCGTCGCTTATGCGGAAAGAACCATAGTTGTCAAAGTCTGTGAATCGAAACACCAGGCCGAAACCCCGTATTCTGGGTCCGCTGACTTGTCTGGCCTCTGCTGTCAGGTGAAAGTCGTGGACAAAGTCCATGGGATGAGTAGCCGTTAATTCCAGGTTCTTATGGGCAGTTGCCTCCACACGATATTTGCCGTTGGTGACCAGTAGCTGCAATGTTGCCCTGTCGTAGTCGTAATCACCTGTGGGCCAACCATTCTCATCGGTACTAAAGGAGTCTTGGAAGACGATGGGCCAGTGAGAAGGCCCTTCGCTCTGCGCTGTTATGGTGAGACAACCCTCGGTCATTTTTGTGGTGAAAATCCAGACTTCCAGGCACCAAGTGCCGATGTGGTCGGGCCCGACCTCGGGCCACCCGTGCTCAAACCAATCCCACCCGTCCTCGAGTTGGTAGGTGTACTGGCAAGCACGCTCACCGTTGTGAGACCATTTTTCTACGACTGTCTCCCTGCCGGTGGGATTGTATAGGTCCCATCGGCACATGACCCCCCTCCCGCTATCTGCCCGGAAAGTCGTGCCCGGGTTAATGGGCTGGCCATCTTCGGTCCAACCTTCCGCACAAATGATGGGCCCCATGGACACGGAGATCGGCGTTTGGGCCCTCCTTATCAATTCTGCCAACTCTCTCTCAGCTTCGGTTCTCTTATCGCCCTCCAGTCCCAGGTCCAGTGCGTGTTGCAGATCTTCGATGGCCTCGTTCAGTTCTTCTTCCAGCCAGCGGCGGCTCATCCCCCGGCAGAAGTATGCTTCGGCATTATTGGGATCGAGCTCCAGGGCGGTGCTGCATTTCTCTATGGCCGCCCGTAGTTGCTTTATCCCTTCGGTGCAATCTGTGTGCTCCACGAGCAACGGCTTGCCCCGCTCAAGGTGGGCAAGCCCCTCATCCACATGCTCCTTGGCCGTAGGTGCAGGGGTAGCCACTTTCTCCGGCGTAGGCGTAGATGTTGGCGTGGTCGTGGTCGTCGGTGTTGGTGTTGGCGTGGTCGTGGTCGTCGGCGTTGGGGTGACCACCTTCTCCTTCTCCGGCGTAGGCGTCGGCGTGGTCGTCGGCGTCGGCGTTGGCGGAGCCACCACGTTCACGTTGTGCTCTCGGAAGACGGCCTTGATTTTGCCTTTGTTTATGCCCTTCTTTAGCTTCTCGTTGGCATCAATGATCTTGATCAATTCCTCGTAGAACCTCTTCAAAGTGCCCACGTCCGTGGCGTTCTTTGACTCTTTCATAGCCTCCCAGATGTATTTGAATTCGATGCTGACGCCGTCCTTGTCTTCGTCCTTCACACCATCGGTGCCATCATAGAGGTCCCACAATATAGCAGAGACGCTGCCCTCTTCATCTGGCCCCTTTTGGGCATATCCTTTGGGGTCCTTCTCGAGATTGTACTTTAGGTCACCACCTGTCTCAACATCTTTGTAGGTGCCCTTCCTTTGCAAGACCGCCTGCAAGAAATTCCCCCAACCCTCGCTCCAGGCCAGTTTTTCCGTGCATTTCGTTTTTAAAGAGTGATTCCCTCCGGGCAAATTGACCTTCATCGCTTTGTACATGGTGTGGTGGCCAAACTCGTGCAAGATTACGTCATCGTCGTGACGGTCACTGGATTGGATAACCAGGAATTGGGTGCAGTATACCTTGGAGTGTCTGCTCCCCTGGGCATATTGTGATCCTTTGTACTCCACCCAAACTCCCCCTCTCTTGTACTCACACTTGGTAGCAACTGCGGGGCTGGTAACTGTCTTCGCCTTATCTCCAATGAGCTCCACTAACCGAAGTCGGCCCCAGGTAGCACTTGCACCAGCCGAAGCCAGATCAAGCTTGTCAGCTTCACCCTTGACTGCATCTATATTATTCGAGCGGATGAACTCGGATGCTCTCCTCAAATTCTTTCGGGCTTCAGCCACCTGATTGATGGCTCTACCTAGCCGACCGAGCTTCAGACTAGCCTTTGCACCCCGCAGGTCAGTACGTGCACTAAGGACTAGAACTTGTGTCAAAAATAGGTCGAACTTCTCCTCCTCCTTAGCTTTAATATAGGCCTTCTTCAGGATAGCCGCTATTCTTTCCGTCTCCCTGTTCAGCTCATCGATGCGCTTGGCGTCACTGGCGTAGTCCTTGCTCACATCAACAGCCAGCGCCAAGACGAGCCTGGCGCTAACGGAAGCTACTTTAGCTGTCTGGCCCGGGCCAATGGACACCAGTATGGTTTCCTCGCCCCACGTTCCTCCCGGATTGGTATAGGAAAGGACAACCGGCTCCACACATGGCCCAGCCATGATTTCTTCAACCAAAGGCTCGAGTTCAGTCATCTCCTCAGGGGCCAGCTCGTACAGCATCTCGTAGTCGTCCAAGATGGGCTGGTGGCAGACAGGATGGCTTGCGAACTCTCGCTCAACCGAGGCGCCCTCCGAAGTTGAACCGTCGGCGAAGACCCAGGTGTAGCCCAACTGGTAGAGATCAGGGTTGCTGGACTCCGATGCGCTCAGAAGTATCCGCGTAACCTCCTCGCTAGATTCAATCACCGACCACTCGATATCCACCTGGGGCTCATCCACAACCATCACGGTAACCTCAGGTATTACAATTTGACCATCAGCACCCCCTGCTCGGGCTTGCAGTGTATAGTTGCCCGTGGGAAGTCCTGAGGTATCCCACGTCCCAAATCGATCCTCGCGCACAAAATCGCTATCAACGACTGTCCCGTCATCCACTGCAAAGTCTACGAAGCCCTCACCACTATCGTAGGCGAAGACGACTTCAGAGACCTCCACACCGGGGAGAACCACCAGAACGTTGATTGCGCCCCAGATTATCTGGCCGTTTTCCGGAAAGATGATCTTGGGCTCCATCTCGCCCTCGCTGGCCCACAGGTTGCGCTCCTCCTCGCTCATCGGCTCCGGTGGCGACGGCGGCCGACCCGGCTCGACGGTCGCCTGCTGACCAGCGGCCACCGTCACGCTCTCACCCTGGGCAGTCAGCACCACCTCTCCTTCCGCCACTGAAACGAGCGTCCTCTGGTCAGGGTCCACCTTTACACTGAAACGGGTATCGCGTACCGCCGCCACCGCGCTGGCCGTCTCTACACTGAACTCGTGGGCCTGGCTGGCCGTCAGGTGGGCCCACAACCGCCCTTCCTGCAAAAAGAGCGTCGTCTCCAACCTGCCCTCACGCGTGGTGCTTTCCTTGACGGTGAAGAGAGTCTCGGCCGCAAGACGCACCATACCTTCCAGCAGTTCCAGCCGTGCCGACGACGCTGCGCCCGTGCGCAACTGCCCGCCGCCATAGATGGCCATATCCACCACGGCCGGCCGCCAGTCATCCTTCGGGCGCGCATGGGCGTCTACTTTGTTGACCACCTCGACAACCGTCGCCGGGCGCTCCTGGTCCTTAGTCGGTGCGCAGGAGCACGTCATCGCTGCCATCAGCGCCAGACCCATGATGATCCATAATCCCTTCCTCATGTCACACCTCCT
>JAOZOT010000228.1 GCA_029933115.1 Anaerolineae bacterium
GAAGTCGTTACTACGAGCGCCGCCCTCTGAATTTTCAGACACGCTCTGAGGGCGCTTTCAGCGCCCTTCCCCTGCTCGGCCCGGCGATTTATCGCCAGGCGAGAGGCGGTGACTGCCCTCATAGACAGTTGCTCGCAAAACTAAAGTGTTACTCACGAACTATTATAGTACACACTGGCGGGTTAGTCAAGAGTTCAAAATTGAGCGCAGGGCTGGCAGTCACAGGTGCGACGCACTTTGGGAAAACCCTGGTTGGCTGCCTTTGGGGTGGGAGCCTTATTGCCGCCTCACCCCTCTCGTGGTATAATAACGAACGACGGATAGCCTTTGGTATTACTTCTGCAGTGACTATGGAAAGCCCGCTTTTGCTACACACCAAGTTTTTGATCCCTCGACCCCGACCAGACCATCTCCCCAGGATCCGGCTGCTCCGCCAACTGGAGGCCGCCCTGGCCAAAAAGCTGGTGTTGGTCTCGGCGCCGCCGGGGTATGGAAAGACTACTCTGCTGGCCTCTTTCGCCCATGAGGCAACGTTACCCCTTGTCTGGTATCAGTTGGACTCTGCCGACAACGACCCAACGGTCTTTCTCCACTATCTTGTCGTCGGTCTGCGACGTGTCTTCCCCCACTTGAGCCAGAGCACACTGAGCCTGCTTGACGACCGCGAGGTCCAGATCGAGCGGGTTCTCATGGTCTTTCTCAACGAGGTCACTGCATCTCTTGAGGACGATTTTTTGATCATCCTGGAGGACTATCATTGGATCAACAATGCTGAGGTTCACCGCATATTGGATTTCCTTCTGGAGCATCAGCCACCACAGATGCATTTTCTGATTTCAACGCGGGTTGAACCTCCCCTCTCCCTGGCTCGTCTGCGAGGTCGTGGGGACCTGATAGAGTTGCGCACTCAGGACCTGCGCTTCACGTCAGACGAGATAGCTCAGATCACTGCCCATCTGTCGCTGGCCCAGCCCCAGATCCGCCTGCTGGAGGAAAGGACAGAAGGCTGGGCTGCGGGCCTGCAACTGGCTCTCACCACCCTGGCCCAGAAACCTCTGGATGCAGCCGACGAGGTCATTCGCCACTTCCGGGGAAGCAATCGTTATGTCTTTGACTATCTGGCTCAGGAGGTCTTCCAGCAGCAGCCTCCAGAGGTGCAGGGCTTTCTTCTGCGCTCCTCTGTCCTCACTCAGATGAGTGCTGAGACTTGCGATACCATCCTGGGAATCACCAACGCTCAGGCTCTGCTCGAGTACTTGGAACGTCAGAATCTGTTCGTCGTCAGCCTGGACGAGGAACGGCGCTGGTACCGCTATCATCAACTCTTCCGTGACTTTCTTCTGAATCGCTTCTATCGGGAGGCAGAAGCAGAGGCTTTGCGCCTTCAGGCTACGGCCGGCGATTACTATGCTCAACAGGGCCTGTGGGACCTGGCCGCAGAACATTACATGGCGGCCCGCAGCACCGATGGCCTGGCCTGCGCCATCCATGCCCTGGCTCCCACCTATCTCCAGAGTGGCCGCGTGGAAACCCTTTATCGCTACATCTTGGCCTTGCCTCCTTCCGCCGTGACCAGAGAACCCGACTTTCTTCTGTATCAGGGTCATGCCCTGAGCCACTGGGGTCGGATCGAGGAAGCCATTGCTTGTTATGAGCGGGCTCGGGACCTCTATCAAGCTCAAGGGGAGCGGGCAAAAGTCTCTCATGTGCTAACCCAGTTGGCCCGTGTCGCACGGTCCAAGGGGCATTATCGTCAGGCTCAGAAGCTGGCCCAGACCGCTGTAGCCGAGGCTGGCGACACAGACCACGCCGAGCGGGCCGAGGCACTTATGGCTCTGGCCAAGAATACGGGGTTTCTGGAGAGCATGGCCCAGGGGTACAAGCTGGGGGAAGCGGCTTTGCAGGAAGCACAACTGGCGGGCACTACTCTGCCTTCCGGGGCCCGGGCCCGCCTACTCTGCTCGCAGGCACAGCTCTCCTGGTGGTATGGCGACCCCTTCGCCACCGTAGCCCACTGTCAGGCTGCCCTGGCGGCCAACGGGGAGGCTGTCTCCCCACTGGCCTGCCGAGTCTACGCAGTGATGGCCAGCCCTTACCTGTACTGGGGTGAGCTACGTACAGCCCGGCGGCTTGCCGAGAAGGGGGTCACCATCAGTGAACAACTCCAGTTCACCGAGTGGCTGCCCATGGCCCATGCTACTCTGGGCAACGTCCTCTCCCGACAGGAAGAGTTGGCCACCGGCGAACAACATCTGCGCCGAGCCATCGCCCTCTCCCGTGAGCTGGGAGCGGAAAGCTATGCCCAACTTATGGCTTCAGGCTACCTGGCTTTCAATCTGGTCCAGCAAGGACGTTTGGTAGAAGCCCGCCAGATCTGTGAGGAAGCCTTGCACCTCTCTGCCGGCAATCCAGAGACCTACGAGCTCTGCGTCTGCCGCAGCGTGCTGGGCGATGTCCTGCTGGATATGAGGGACCTGGACACAGCCTGGGAGTACTTTTTGAACTTGCGCCGCATCTGCGAAGCCCGCCAGTTCCGCTTGCCCCTGGCGATGGTCTACTTCGCTCTGGGCTACTTGCACCTGGAGGCTGGACGCCGCGAGGTCGCTCTGGAGTTCATCCGCCGCTCGATGGACCTTGTCCGCCACGCCAACGCCGTGCAGCTCTACGTTGACCAGGGGCAGCGAGCGGAGATTGTCTGCCGCGCCGCGCAGGAGGCTGGCTTCTACTCAGCCTTTGCAGAGCGCGTTATTGCCGCTCTCGCACCGGCCCAGAGGCCCGTGCACCAGCCTATCGGCCCAGGTGTTCCGCTTGTTCGTCAAGCAGAGGCCGAAGAGGGAGCTATCAGGGTAGTTTGCCTGGGCGGGTTCCAGCTTTTCCATCAGGGTCAAGAACTGGGAAAAGAGGTAGGGCTCATCGGCAAACCTAGAGAGCTCCTGGCCTACTTTGTCACCCACCGGCATCAGCGCTTGCCGTTGGATCGCATCCTGGAGGACTTGTGGCCAGAGAGCGATCCGGTCCGGGGGCAGGCTGTCTTCCACACCACTCTGTACCGCCTGCGGCAGGCTTTGACCAGAGTGGCCGGCCCGGGAGACTATATCCGCCACGAATCTGGAGAATACCAACTGGAGCGGGAGCGTTTCCAGGTTGATGTGGACCTTTTCGACGCTTATCTGGCCCAGGCCCAGGCCGGCGTGGGAGAAGCAGCCGTTCGAGCCTACCAGGCGGCCGTGGATCTCTACACTGAGCCCTACCTCATTACCTTCTACCACGAGTGGTGCGAGAAAGAGCGTCGCCGCTTGAGCGCCACCTATCTGACGGCACTCCGCATTCTCACTGCCCATTACGCCGCCGCCAACGACTACCATCGGGCCATTGCCGCCTGTGAGCGGATGCTGGAGGTGGATCCTCTTCTGGAGCAAGTCCACTGCGAGTTGATGCGTTTCTGGCACCGTCTGGGAAACCGGGCTGCTGTGGTGAAGCAATACCAGACCCTCACCAGGCTGCTGGCGGACGAACTGGCCGCCGACCCCTTGCCCGAGACCAAAGCCTTGTACGCAGAACTGACCGGGTAGGGACGACGGACCGGCTCGGTCTGAGTGACTGAATCAAGACCAAAGAGAAACCAGGAGGGGAGAAATGGGAAAAAGCAAGGTGATTAAAAGTGTATGCCGGGGGTGTCACGGCGGCTGTGGAGTCCTGGTCCAAGTGGAAGGAGGAAGGGCCATTGAGGTGAAGGGCGATCCTCAGGGGCCCATCAACCGGGGGAGGATCTGCATCAAGGGTAGGAAGGCTCCTTACCTGGCCCACAACCCTGATCGCCTCACGACCCCCTTGCGACGGACTGCCCAGGGCTGGAGGGAGATCGGTTGGGACGAGGCTCTGGATGAGATCGGCGAGCGCTTCCTGGCGATCAGAGAAAAGTGGGGAGCAGAGGCTCTGGTGTTGGGCTATGGTACAGGTCGGGACAACGAGGCATTTATTTATCGGTTTGCTAACCTGTTTGGCACTCCCAACGTCCTCACCGCAGGCCACGTTTGCTATGGTCCTCGCATCGCTGCCGGGATCGCCATGTGCGGCAACCTGCCTGTGGTGGATTACGCCGGCAAGCCCCAGTGCATCATAGTTTGGGGCTGCAACCCGCTGGTCTCCCATCCTGACGAGTACAAGGGCTTCTACCTGGGAGACAGCCTCCGTGGGGGAGCGCAGCTTATCGTGGTGGACCCTCGCAGGACCCCTCTGGCCAAACGGGCCGATATCTGGCTTCCCCTGCGGCCTGGCACCGATGGGGCTCTGGCCTGGGGGATGTTAAATGCCATCATTGACAACGGGTGGTACTATGAAGGATTTGTGGCGAACCACGTCCACGGCTGGGAGGAGTTCTGCCGGCGAGCCAAGGAATACCCCCTGTCCTGGGCGGCAGAGGTGACCGGCCTAGAGCCCAAAAAGATCGAGGAGGCATCCGAACTCTTCTCTCGCACCTCGCCCGCTGCCATCCACTGGGGGGTGGCCACCGAGCAGGGGAGGAATTGCACCAACAACATCCGCCTTCTCATCTCTCTGATGGCTATCACGGGGAATCTGGACATCCCCGGAGGGAATGCCTTCTTCAATCCACCACCGGTGGTGAAAGTGAGCAGTTTGGGCCTCCACAAGCGTCTCCCCGCCGAGCAGAGGAAAAAGCGATTGGGAGGTGACAAGTTTCGCCTGGCAGACTTTATTGCGGTGATCAACCCCAAGGCAGTCTGGCAGGCTATCCTGGAGGAGGATCCCTATCCGGTGAAGGGGCTCTTCCTCATCAGCACCAACCCCCTGATCACCCGGGCCAACGCCCACGAGGTAAAGGCCGCCCTGGAGAAGGTTGATTTTATGGTGGTGGCGGACTTTTTCCTCACCCCCACAGCAAACGAGGCAGACATCGTCCTCCCCTCGGCTACCTGGCTGGAGGTGGACTATGTAGCCGATCTCTGGAAACGGCACGGTCTGGTGATGGCCAGGCAAAAGGCAGTGCAGGTGGGGGATTGCCGGTCCGATTATCAGATTCTCAACGAGTTGGGCAAAAGAGTGGGCGACGAAAAAGACTGGTGGCCCACGATACGGGATGCCCTTAACTACATCCTCTCCCCTTCCGGGCTTACCTGGGAAGAGTTTTGCCGGCGGGGATACCTCAGAGGGGAGCAGACCTTTAGAAAATACCTGCGGCAGGGGTTCTCCACCTCTACCAAGAAGGTAGAATTGTACTCCACCCTCTTTGAACGCCTGGGATATGACCCTTTGCCCGGCTACCTGGAGCCTCCCGAAAGCCCCAGGTCTGCGCCAGAGCTGCTCAAGGAATATCCCTACGTCCTTATCACCGGGGCGCGCATCCCCTACTTCTTCCACTCGGAGAACAGGATGGTGGAACCTCTGCGCCATCGCCGTCCTGATCCCCTCGTGGAGATTAACCCTCGGCTGGCTGAGGAGAAAGGTTTGCGCGACGGAGAATGGGCCGTGATCGTCTCCCGGCGGGGGCAATGTCAGCAGAGGGTAAAAGTGACGGACAGAGTGCCCTATGGGATGGTGGCCGCTGAGCATGGCTGGTGGTTCCCGGAGGAGAAGGACGGCCTGGGATGGGATCGCTCCAACATCAATCTTTTGACCGAAAACGACATGGAAAGGTGCGATCCGGCTATGGGAGCCACCAACCTCAGGACTCTTCTGTGCAACATCCATAAGGCGGAGGAGGCTGTTTAGATCGGAGTGCCCTCGTTGCTCCGCATTGCGCAGGATTGCCTTTTCTTGCGCTTTCGGATGGTATGGTAGGGGTGTGCCCTTGCGGGCCCCAGGGCGACTTCTGCGGAGGCCGGAGCATGAGTTTTCTCAGGTACTGGAGTCTGGCGAATTTTGATACCACCATATCTTGCAAACAAGCTGCATATAACCCCAAGATGTAGTGGTTCGTAGTGGCGACTTCAGTCGCTTTTCGCTATTCTGAACGGCTAAAGCCGTCACTACGAGCAAAAACGCCAGTGTCCAGTCAGGTACTGATAC
>JAOZOT010000229.1 GCA_029933115.1 Anaerolineae bacterium
CTCATTATACAACAAATTGGCGATATTGAAAAAAGAACGAGCCTGCTTCTTCACTTGGAAGAAAAGCAGGCTCGCCCTCAAAGACAACACAAAGCACCTGATGGTCACCCTCTTGGGTACTGTGGACCCTCCCGAAAGCTGCAAAGATACGCTGACAGGCGCAACTAGCACTTTCTCCCGGCGGTTTGAACCTTTTGGGGCCGAAAACCGCCTGTCCGGTTCTTGACCCAGGCGCAAAAGCATCGTCAATCGCAACCTGTGGAAGAATGGCCAGGAAATTACGCGCTTGAAGCTTTCGGGAAAGTTTCCCCTACAGGCACCCTGTTGGCGCTCAGGGTCGCGACTTCATGACTCCGAGCGTTTCTAGACACGCTATCAGACTTGTTCCTTTTTCGCCTCTGCTGGTTCCTTTTCCCCTTCGTCCTCTCCAGACACGGAGCGGCGAAACTCGTTGATGGCGCCTCCCAAGGCCCCGCCGATCTCACGCAGGCGGCTGGCACCAAAGATGATGAGGACAATGACCAGGACGACCAACAGTTCGGGCAGACCTATACCTTGCAATCCAAACATATCCTCCTCCGCATAGTTGGGCTTGCGATTTGAGCCAGAAATCATTATAGCACAGGTCGCTGTATAGGACAAATCGGGCTACTCAGTCCGCGTTGCCCTTCACAACTCCACAAAATAAGCCTCGCAGGCCTTGTCAATCAGATCCTTGGCCAGAACGGGCGGCCTGTTCTGATAGCGAGCGATGTCAATCAACTGATCAATAATATCACGCGGGTGACAGGCCCGCAACGGTATCTTGGGTTTGATGTAATGCTCCTGCAAAAGGTAGGCCAGAGCTTTATCGTCGTAGGGCACCCCTTTTTGGGCACAGACGCGCTTGAAAATCTCGCGATACTCTTCAAAAGTGGGGTCGCGGATTTCGATCTTGTGCCGGATACGGCGCAGGAAAGCTTCATCTACCAGGTCAGTTGGGGCCAGGTTGGTGGAGAAGACAATCAACACATCAAAGGGGATCTCGATTTTCCGACCGGTATGCAACGTCAGGAAGTCCACCCTTTTTTCCAGGGGCACGATCCAGCGGTTCAAAAGGTCGCGAGGCCGCACTTGCTGACGCCCAAAGTCATCAATGAGGAGCATTCCACCGTTGGCTCTCATTTGAAAAGGAGCCTCATAGTATTTGGACACACTGTCATAAACCAAGTCCAGGCTCTCCAGCGTGAGCTCACCACCGGTAACTATGAATGGCCGATGAATCTTGATCCATCGCTTGTCAATCTTGTCCCCTTTCTTGGATGAGCTCACTCCGCCGCTTCCTTCTTCCACTGGCCTGTGATTGATGCTGTCAAAGACCTTGATAATCTGACCGTCTACTTCAACCGCGTAGGGTATGTAGATATTGTCTTTGAAGATCATCATCCCGATAGCCTCGGCAATGGTGGTCTTGCCGTTGCCCGGCGGGCCGTAGAGAAAGACCGAACGGCCCGAATTCACAGCCGGCCCCAGTTGGCTAAAGATCCGCTCGTTAAGGACCAGGTGGGAGAGAGCCTGGCGCATGACCCTTTGATGGATAGCTACGTTCTGCAGAGGCTGTTTGCGGAAGGCTTCTGTATAAGCATCAAGGGTCACCGGTGCCGGCCCCACATATTGGCCCCGGTCCAGCACCTCTCGTGCCTTCTCACTTCCTTTCAAGGAGATGACATACTGGTATGCTGATTCACCAAGGCCGCCGGCCCCCTTGACCTCACAAAACTGCTCCCGCTTCAGGAACTCCAGTACCTCATCCACCACCCCAGCATAAGGTAGCTTCATCGTCTCAGCAATCTCATAACCCGAAATGTAACCCTCAAAGTACATTATTTTTATAGCCAAGTCAGCCAAAAAGCCCAGCGACAGCCCTGTCTCCTCAATGGACTTAGGCATAGGTGGTTCAAAGGGCAAGGCCGGCATGGCTGCTGCTTCCTGAATGTTCAAAGGCATGTCCATAATCTACTCCTTGGCCATAAGGTTTGCGCAAAGCTTAGTGGATTTGAAAGGAAAGATGATTTCTTTTGTTTAGTTATGCAAAGTATACCACATCAGAGGCAACAAATCAAGTCGCAACGCAGAAATTGACGAAGTTGCTAGAAAGCTGGAAGATGGGAACATCACAAAAGGGGTAGCCTCTCCTTAAAAACTTTTAGGAGAAAAACCTACCCCCTTCTCAACAGGCTCCCCTCGCGCAACACCTTCGCCTGTAATGACGACCAATTGAGTCGCTAACGACCGGTGCTCTGAGGCTAAAAACGACTGAAGTCGTTACTACGAGCGCCGCCCTCTGAATTTTCAGACACGCTCTAAGCCGTCTCCTCCAAATCCCAGATCACGGGGCGTTCCGAGCGGGTCAGAAGCAAAGGCCCCGCTTTGCCCAGGATAGTTTCAGCTTTGATGATGCATTTTTTGATGTCACGCCGCGAGGGTATCTCGTACATCACGTCCAATAGAGTTTCTTCGATGATGGTTCGGAGCCCCCGCGCTCCGGTTTTGCGCTTCAGGGCCTCCTCGGCGGCCGTCTCCAGAGCTTCGTCGGTGAAGATCAACTCAACGTTATCCAGAGCGAAGAGGCGCTGAAACTGTTTGACGATGGCGTTTTTGGGCTCGGTCAGGATGGCGACCATCGTCTCCTTGTCCAGGGGCTCAACGCTGACCGTCACCGGCAGACGTCCCACAAACTCTGGGATCAGGCCGTATTTCAACAAATCGTCGGGAATGACCTGACGCAATAGCTCGGCCGGCGTCAAATCGCGGTTCTTTTGACCCTCCGCCCCTTTGGCAAATCCCACCGCCCCCCTGGCGCCGATCCGTTCCGCTACGATTCTGTCCAGGTCGTCAAAGGCTCCACCGCAAATGAAAAGGATATTGGTGGTGTCGAGCTGGATGAAATCCTGGTGCGGATGTTTGCGCCCCCCTTGGGGGGGAACGTTGGCCACTGTGCCCTCGATGATCTTGAGCAGCGCTTGCTGTACCCCCTCGCCAGAAACATCGCGGGTTATAGAAGGGTTATCGCCGGTTTTACGAGCTGTCTTGTCAATTTCATCTATGTAGACGATGCCCCGCTCAGCCCGGGCAATGTCGTAATCAGCAGCCTGGATCAGGCGCAGGAGAATGTTCTCCACATCCTCCCCTACATAGCCTGCCTCGGTCAGAGCCGTGGCGTCAGCGATGGAGAAGGGAACGTCCAGGATCTTGGCCAAGGTCTGAGCCAGAAGGGTCTTGCCACACCCTGTGGGCCCGATGAGCAGGATATTGCTCTTTTGCAATTCTACGTCATCAACTTTGCTCTCGGCCAATATGCGTTTGTAGTGGTTGTAAACAGCCACAGAAAGGACCTTTTTGGCTCGGTCTTGACCGATAACATATTCATTCAACCGTTCATAGATTTCTTTGGGTGAGAGAATCCTGTGAGTGAAAAGCTCGTGAGATGGCGAAGGTTGATCTTCAGCCAGTATCTCCTGGCACAACCCCACACATTCATCGCAGATAAAGACATCGTCAGGGCCGGCGATCAGACGGTTAACCTCATCCTGCGTTCGCCGGCAAAAAGAGCAATATTGTGTGCTACCCTGCCTGAATCTGGCTGCCATCCTAGCCTGCTCCCTCCTCCTTCTCCTCGCCGGAACCGCCTAAAACTTCGTCAACGATGCCATATTCCACGGCTTCCCTGGCATTCATGAAATAGTCGCGGTCGAAATCCTTGGCCAAGCGCTCCAGGCTTTGCCCGGTGTGTTTGGCCAGGAGGCTCTTGATCAGGTCTTCAACCCGCAGCAACTCGTTGAGTTGGATGCGCACATCAGGGGCATAGCCCCGGGCCGCGCCGCCGGCAGGGTGCATGTGGATAGTAGCATGAGGCAGAGCGTAACGTTTGCCTTTGGCACCGGCGGCCAGGAGGACGGTGCCCAAACTGGCCGTCCAACCCACGGCGATGGTGGAGACGGGCGCCCGTATCAACTGCATGGTATCGTAGATGGCCAGACCGGGGTAGATTTCCCCTCCAGGACAGTTGATGTAGAGAGATATTTCTTTTTCAGGGTCCTCGCGGTCCAGAAAAAGAAGTTGAGCCACGGTCAGATTGGCCACCTGGTCGTCTATAGGCGTACCCAGGAAAATGATCCTTTCCTTAAGCAGCAGGGAGTAGATGTCATAAGCTCGCTCACCGCGCCCTGTGCTCTCGATAACCATAGGGATTAAACTGTTCATAGCAACTCCTTCTCCTCGTCTATCTCGTCCTCCACCTCACCCTTGGCAATAGCCACCAATCGCCGGAGGGCCTTGCTGGTCAATAGGTCCGAGGCGATGGAACGTTTGTTATCCGGTGAGGAGAGGGCATCGCGCGCCTTGTCGGCCTGCTCGCCAAAGGCTGAACTCAGGCGTTCAATCTGGTCCTCGACCTCTCCGTCCTCGAGCACGATGCCCTCCAATTCGACCACTTTCCCCAGGGCCAGTCCCCGTTTCAGACGCTCCACCGCCTTGGGGCGCAACTCGTCTCGATACTCCTCTCTGCTCTTTTTGCGCATTTGCAGCCAATTGTCGAGGTTGAGGCCCTCTATCTGCCTCAAGGCCCGGTCCCGCTCCTCCAGAAGACTGTCCAGTTCACGTTCCAGCAGGACCGGAGGAAACTCTATGCGGGCTCTTTCCACTGTGGCGGTCAAGACCTCGTTGACGAAACGGTCCTCCGCCTCCCGCTCAGCTTCAGTCCGCAAGTTCTCCCGTATTTGAGCCTTCAGTTCGTCAAGGGTTTCAAAATCGCCGACGGTTCTGGCCAGATCGTCGTCCAGGTCTGGCAGCACCAGTTCTTTCAGGTCATGGAGATGGACTTTGAAGTGGCTCTCTTTGCCGGCCAGTTCCTTATTGGCCACGTTGTCCGGGTAGGGCAGGTCAAACTCCCGATCCTCGCCGATGACCATACCCACTATTTGCTCGCTGAATCCGGGCACAGGGTAGAGAGACTCGGCCTCCAGCAGGAGGACTCTTTCCTGGTTGCTGAAAACCACCTCCCCCTCGACCGTGCTCTCAATATCTACGATTGCCTGGTCACCAAGCTGGGCCGGCCGGTCAACAGGCTGCCACTGGCCGTGTTGTGTCTGGATGCGTTTGAGAACGGCTTCGACCTCTTCGTCGCTGACAGTCACCTCTGGTGGGGTCAGTCGCAGTTGACGATAATCTCCCAACTCAACGATGGGTGCTACAGGCACCACCATCTTTAACACCATCGGCTCAAACTGAGCGTCCACCAATTCGGCTTTAGCGAAAGGCTCGATGCCTTCTTTCTCCAGAGCTTCCTTGAAAACAGTCGGGGTCAGGTCTTCCAAAACGACCTGATAAAGGGCTTCTTTGCCAAAGAGACGCAGCACAACATCGTAGGGGGCTTTGCCCGCTCGGAAGCCAGGGATACGCCTCTGTTTGGAAATGCGCCGCGCCGCGCGACGCAACTCTTGCTCCACTCGTTCCTCGTCAACTTCAATTGTTAACTCAACCTGACAGTTTTCGAGTCTCTCCGCAGTAACTTTCAAAACCCTCTCTCCTTCCAACGCTTGCACAGCCTGCCGCTGCCATTATAGCACAAAACCTGCCCACGCGCTAGTTTGCCGGCGCGGGCGGCTTGTGACGAGCCGGCGACCCTCCCGCAGGGTTCGCAACCTGCGGGAGGGTGGTATACTCCGATACTTTTGGGATATACCCGACGCGGGCCTACGCACGTCTGGCGACTATTATACAGCAACTCGTGGAAAAGGCAAAAAGCAGAGGCGAGCTGAACCTGTGCAGCAGACTCCGCACGAGCCCCTCTTTTTGTCAACACAGGTGAAATCTGTTATAATAGCCTCGTTTGCTGAAATAGGTCCTCGCTTTTATCTATTGGGGTCAAACCTGGTCCGCGTTTACAGGCAGAGCTACCACAGGGGTAGCTCTGCACTCAATCGTGGTTGGGTAGGCTGCCCCACTCCGAGGGCGCAGGAGAGGAAAAATTTATGGTTTTTTGGGCGG
>JAOZOT010000230.1:0-1221 GCA_029933115.1 Anaerolineae bacterium
GCCCTCTGAATTTTCAGACACGCTCTGAGATGGCCGAAGCGACTCACACTGCTGACAGCTCTTGACCAGGGAAGGACAGGCTTGAGAATTGTAATTTTGCGATTTGAGAGGTAGCTGCGATGAGACATCGTGTAGCAGGCCGCCGTCTGGGGCGTTCCAGCGGTCACCGACGGGCGCTGCGTAGGAATTTGATAACCGAATTGTTTCGGCACGAGCGGATAAAGACAACCGAGGCCAAAGCCAAAGCCATTCGCTCTAAGGCCGAGAAGCTTATCACTCTGGCAAAGCGCGGCTTGCAAGATGATAACTATACCTTGCACGCCCGACGCCAGGTCGTGGCGTCTCTAAACGATCCGGCCATAGCCAAAAAGCTCTTCGATGAACTGGCCCCTCGTTACGAGGACAGGCCAGGTGGCTATACCCGTCTCTACAAACTGGGACGCCGACAGGGCGATGGGGCGCCGATGGTTGTTTTGGAGTTGGTGGAGTAGAATGGTCGGTGGAGTCCAAGGTCGGACGGCGTGTTATGGCCGTCATCGAGTATGACGGTACTGATTACCTTGGCTTTCAATGGCAGGCTAAAGGGCGGACCATTCAGGGCGAGGTAGAACGGGCGTTGGCGGAGGTCACCCGCACGGAAACGAGGGTGGTCGGCGCCGGGCGGACAGACGCCGGGGTTCATGCAGTAGGGCAGGTCATCAGCTTCGTCCCCCGGTGGAAACACTCTTTGCCCGAGCTCCAGCGAGCTATGAACGCCCTGCTGCCCGGAGACATTGCCGTGCGTCAGGTGGCGTGGGTAGCCGATGATTTCCATCCGCGCTTTAGTGCTGTGAGTCGCGAGTATCGCTATACTATATTGAATCAGCCCTTCCGTTCGCCCCTGGCTCGGCGCTTTGCTTATCATTATCCCAGACCTCTGGACGTGGAGGTCATGGCCAGGGCAGCGAAGTGTCTGGTGGGCTCTCACGATTTCGCTGCGTTTGGACGCCCTCCCCAAGGAGACAACACAGTGCGCCGGGTTTACCGGGCCGGGTGCACCAGGCAGGAGCAGTTCATCCATTTCGACATCGTGGCCAATGCCTTCCTCTATCGTATGGTGAGAAATATCGTGGGCACGCTGCTGCTGGTAGGGGTGGGAGATCTGTCTCCGGAGGAGTTTGAGGAGATTTTGCGAGCTAAAGATAGGAGGAAGGCTGGGCCTACGGCTCCGGCACATGGTTT
>JAOZOT010000230.1:1321-6019 GCA_029933115.1 Anaerolineae bacterium
AAGGGTGACATCGAACGAGAGTGGTATGTGGTGGATGCCCAGGGCAAGACCTTGGGGCGCCTCGCTTCTGAAATTGCCAAGATTCTGCGGGGGAAACACAAGCCCATCTATGTGCCCCACATGGATTGTGGAGATTATGTCATCGTGGTGAACGCCGAGAAGGTGCGGGTCACAGGCAAAAAGCTGGATCAAAAGATCTACTATCGCCATTCGGGCTATCCAGGTGGGCTCAAAAGCATTAAACTGCGGGATCAGCTCCAGAAGCACCCCACCAGGGTTTTGGAAGCGGCGGTGCGAGGTATGTTGCCCAAGAATCGGTTGGGGCGGGCTATGATAAAGAAGTTGAAAGTATATGCTGGTAGCTCTCATCCCCATCAAGCCCAGCAGCCCAAGGTATTGGAGTTGTAGGAGGCGAGGAAATGGCCGAAGAGTCAATCAGGTACTATCAAGGGACAGGGCGACGCAAGTCGGCTACGGCCCGAGTGCGGCTCTACCCCGGCGAGGGTAACATCATCGTTAACGATAAGCCGGTGGAGGAGTACTTCAGCCGCAGGCGCGATATATTGCACTTGACCGAACCCCTGAGAGTTACGGCTACTCAGAATAGTTTTGACATAACGGTCAAGGTCAAGGGTGGGGGTATCTCTGGCCAAGCTGGAGCCGTGCGTCATGGCATCGCCCGGGCCTTGCTGGAAGCTGACCCCAATCTGCGGCCTACGCTTCGCAAAGGCGGTTTCTTGACTCGTGATCCACGGGCCAAGGAGCGTAAAAAGCCGGGTCTCAAACGCGCTCGCAAGGCTCCTCAGTACACCAAGCGTTGATTGTACCTTGGGGTAGTGGGACGGTAGGCAGGTCTTGCACCCGCCTGGTAGGGGCGCCCGCCAGGGTGCGCCCCTACTGGGCGACCACACTGGACACTGGTGTTCTTGTTTGTAGTGACGGCTTTGGGCGTTCAGGACGGTGAAAGGCAAAGTCGCCGTTACGGACCGCTACATCCTTACGTTTTGCCGGCCGCGAAAACAGCAGCCCCCTTCGTAAGCGAAGGGGGCTTTTCTTCTAAAAGTTCGCATGGGAATTATGATGGACTCAGGACAGAGGCGAGTTTACGGATAGCAGTGGCCATAGCCGTTGCCGGTTGACTCAACGTCAAAGGTGTGCCGCTGTTGATAGCTTGAATGAGGAGTTCGGGCTCGTGAGGGATCATGGCTTTGATAGGTCTTTTCAGGGCGTTTTGAATCGTCTCTGTAGACAATCCATCTTGGGCGAAGGTGCGATTTACAATTGGTACAATTGCTTCTTCTGACACCCCCAGTGAGCGGAAGGCTTGCAGGGTGACAATTGCCGCCTGAACGGATACCACCTCTGGGACGAGGACCAGTATAATTTGATCGGAATGGGTCAAGGCAGCCAGAGTCATGTCATCGAGGGAGGAGGAGGTGTCAACGATGACGTGATTGAAGCCGTTCTTGAGAACCGAGAGGACGCTCTCCACGGTCTTGGCTGAGATTGGGGCCACCCTGGCCATTGAGAGGACGAGGGGCAAGACCTTGACTCCTGATGGATGGGCGACCATGTATTTTTCGAGCACGCTCAGGCTGATGGTGGTGTCCTCCTTGGCCAGCTCGACCAGGGAGAGCGTAGGTCTCACGTTGAGCATGAGAGGTACGCTGCTCGATGAGAAGCACAAATCGAGCAGGGCTACTTTTTGGTTGGGCTGTTGGGCCAGGGCTGTGGCCAGGTTGACCGCTATAGAGCTTACTCCTGCCCCACCACGCAGGCTGAAGAGGGTTGTGATCTGCCCTGGCGTTACCTCGACGCCGGGTGCCGGCGCCGACTTGGCCAGCAACTCTTTCACTTTGCTCACCAGTTCGTTGGGGGTAGCCGTCTTGGTCAGAAACTCGTTGGCTCCCGCTTCCAGGGCAGTCTGTCTGTCAATCTCCTGAATCCTGGCGGTGAAGACCATGATGGGAATCTCTGCGGTGCGCTCGTTTTGACGCAGACGGCGACACACTTCATAGCCGTCCATCTGGGGCATCATCAGGTCAATGATGGCCAGATGGGGAGGGCTCTGGAAGGCTTTTTGCAGACCCTCTTCGCCTCTGGTGGCCGTAATCACTTCATAGCCCGCCTTCGTCAGGGCGAATTCTATTAACCTCAGAGCGTGGCTGTCGTCGTCAACGACCAGGATTTTAGTCATCTCGTCTCATTCTTCCTGTGGGTTTGTAGGGGCGACAATTTGTTGGAGTTCAGTTGCTCTGCGGGTTCATGGAGAAGGAGACTCGCTGATGCAGAACAGTTCTATGCGTGACTTGTTCACCAGCACTGTGCCTCCGGTAAAGGTGATATCGGGAAAAAGGCTGGGCGAAGCCACAGGATTGCTGATTGTAATGAAGGTATCTGTGCCTTTGACCAGGAGGACGTGCAGATCGAGCTTGCCGACCACTTGCAGTTTGCCTTTGATCTCAAAGGAGGGCACCGTCAGGAATACATCATAGAATTGCTTGGCGAAATATCCGTAGGTGTGACGTTCAGACGTTTCCTTTTCGGTAGCCAGGATAACGAAAGTGATGCCATCCTTTCTGAGGGAGGCGAGGCTGTAGCTGGCGACTATCTCGCTCGGTTTGTGGAGACGTGAGACAAAGGTATCGTATAGCTCCAGGTAAGATGTGAGTCGGTCGTTCAGGTGGTCGGCCAGGCTGCGCTTGCGGGTGTCTGCCCTGGCCGATATGCGGTAGGTGTGGGTGAAGAAATCGGCTACAATGAACCCTTTTCCGTAAACGTCCATTTTTGCTTGCCCCTCTAATCGCGTTCGTGTCGCGACTTGACTTGCGCCGCAAAGCCCGGAGAGCTTGAGGGTACCCCCTCCAACCCCACCTTCCCGGCTCTGAAAGCAGGACCGGCGGGCCACTCTCCCACCCGGTGAAGGGAAAAGGAGAACGGTGGAAGGACGCCCCCACATCCCCCGACCTGCTGCACAAGCCCCTCCGTCTGGCCGGCATTGGGGTGACAGGCGAGCTATCCGCTGTGGATATTATACCCCGTAATAGGAGCAAAGTCAACGCTAGTCCACCGGGAAATAGCATACCCCGGCTGTGCCAGGGCCGGTGTGCACGCCCAGAGCGGGGGATAGTTCCGCTATCAGTGTCTCCACACAGGTCAGGCGCTGCTCCACTTCGGCTCGTAGCTTCTCTATCTCTTCCAGAGCGGCAGCGTGGACGAAAGCCACCTTGATCTTGCCCATGTAGCCGACTGCTTCTTCTATCATCTCTGCCATTCTGGCGTAGGCCTTGCAGCGGCTGCGCGCTGTCCCCAGAGGGACGATGACTCCATCCTCCATACCGATGAGAGGTTTGATGTTCAAGAGAGAACCCACCAGATGTTGGGCTTTGCCGATGCGCCCACCCATGTAAAGATAACGCAGGGTGTCGGCCGTCTGGATCATCCTGGTTTTAGGTATCATCTCCCCCACCAACTGTACGATGTCGTCCAGGCTTTTGCCTGCCAGGGCTGCCCTGGCTGCCTCGATGACCATCCACCCCTGGCACAGGGACACGTTGCGGCTGTCAATAACTTCAATGCGGAGATCGGGCAGCACCTCTCTGGCCATCTCTTTGGCCGTCATGGCCGACTGATAGGCTCCGCTACCGATGGAAGTCATGTGGATGGAGACTATTTCTTTAGTCCACCGGGCCATCTTCTTGAAGGCTTTCAGGTAATCGCCTGGTGCCGGGTTGGCTGTTTTGGGCAGTTCCTTGGCCGTCGGTAGCCAGCGAAAGAACTCCTCACGCTGCACGTCCACCAAGTCGCGCAGGGTCTCCAACCCACGGTGGATATAGTAGGGAACCACTTCAATGCGCAATTCCTCAATGAGGGCCTCTGGGATACTGGCACAACTGTCGGTGAGCACACCTACAATAGGCATCTCGAATCTCCTCTCTAGTTTGCGAAAAGCAATCACCACACCCGACAGATGAACCCTTTCAGATACTCCGACTCTGGAAAGGATAACAGGATGGGATGGTCAAAACTCTGGGTGAGCTTTTCGATTATCTGCACGTTGCGTCCGGCATCAACGCTGGCCCCAAAGACCACCTTCTGGAAGAGATCGGGGCTGACCAGACCGGAGCAGGAGAAGGTGAAGAGGATGCCGCCTGGACGTAGCATCTGCATGGCCAGCAGGTTGATGTCTTTGTAGCCCCGGCAGGCAGCCTGCACCTGGGACTGGGAATGGGCAAACTTGGGTGGGTCGAGGATGATAAGGTCGAAACTGCGGCCCTCGTCGCGGTATTGACGCAAGACCTGGAAGACGTCCCCCTCAACATACTCATCATCGTATCTATCAAAGCCGTTGAGGGCCATGTTGCGTTGGGCCAGCTTCAGGGCTTCGGCCGATGAGTCTACATTGACCACCTTCTTCGCCCCCGCGCCGGCGGCATAGACAGCGAAAGCGCCGGTGTAGGCAAAGCAGTTGAGCACTGTCTTGCCTCGGCAATAGCGGCTCAGTTTCTGGCGGTTGTCCCGCTGGTCGAGGTAAAAGCCTGTTTTCTGCCCCTGTTTTATATCAACAATAAAGCGGTACCCGTTTTCAATGATGGGCACCAGGGCCGGCCGCTCCTGGCCGGCCAGGAGTCCAGTTGTTGGAAGTAGTCCTTCTTTCTCTCGCACCTCCACGTCGCTTCGTTCGTAGATGCCTCGACA
>JAOZOT010000751.1 GCA_029933115.1 Anaerolineae bacterium
CAGGTCTTGCCCGTGGTGGGTGATTTATCGCCTCAAAGCACACTACGACCCAAAATTGTGATCCGCCGGAACTTGTCGAATCTCGCGTCTGAAGGCAATATCTGTGCGCTCCCACTTGCCAGGAAGCCGACGTTGTGCTATCATTAATTCCAAGCCCAAAGACAGGATTTTATGAGACACGGCAAAGTAAGGAGGAAATTAAATGAAAACCCATTTCTCAGACCTGAAACCTTCTCCGCGGATACTCCTCGGCCCAGGGCCCAGCAACGTGCATCCCCGGGTGCTGAGGGCCATGGCCACTCCCCTGGTGGGACATCTCGATCCCGAGTTTCTGGTCATTATGGACGAGACCAAAGACTTGCTGCGCTACGTTTTCCAGACAGAGAATGAGCTCACCATCCCCGTCTCAGGCACGGGCAGCGCCGGCATGGAGGCCAGCCTGTGTAACATCATCGAGCCGGGCGACAAGGTCGCGGTGGTGGTGAAGGGGGTTTTCGGCGAGCGGATGTGTGATGTGGCCGGGCGATGCGGCGCTCAGGTGAAGAGGATCGAGGTCGAGTGGGGGCGCGTCGTGGAGCCCGACCAGGTGAAAGCTGCTCTGAAGGACGGCGACGTCAGGGTAGTGGCCCTGGTCCATGCTGAAACCTCAACAGGTGTCCTCCAACCTCTAGAAGAGGTCAGCCAGGTGGTGCATGAGCACGGAGCCTTTCTCCTGGTAGACACTGTCACCTCTCTGGGAGGTCATCCGGTGAAGGTGGATGAATGGGGCATTGACATCTGCTACAGTGGCTCCCAGAAATGTCTCAGTTGTCCGCCCGGCCTGGCTCCCATCACCTTTAACGACAAAGCAGCAGAGGCGATGCGCAACAGGAAATCCAAAGTCCAGAGTTGGTATCTGGACATGACCATGGTGGAGAAATACTGGGGTCAGGAGAGAGCCTATCATCACACTGCTCCTATCACCATGAACTATGCCCTGCGCGAAGCTTTGCTTCTGATCTACGAGGAGGGCCTGGAAACCCGCTTCGAGAGGCATCGCCTGAACCACCAGGCCCTGCTGGCCGGATTGCAGGCTATGGGCCTTGAGCCCTTCGCCCAGGCCGGGCATCGCCTGTGGACACTGAATGCGGTCCGAGTTCCTGAAGGCGTGGAGGATGCCAAGGTCAGAAGGCGGTTGCTGGACGAATTCAGCATCGAAATCGGCGGGGGGTTGGGCCCCTTGAAAGGCCGGATATGGCGCATTGGCCTGATGGGGTATTCTTCCTCCAAGCGGAATGTACTGCTATTCCTGGGAGCTCTGGAAACCGTCCTCCGGCAGGAAGGCTATCAACTGGAGGCCGGCGCGGGGGTTGCCGCAGCCACCGACGTCTACAGCTAAAGTGTGATAATCCATCAGGGGTAAGCCTTCCTTCTCCTGCACTTTTGGTGGGGCAACCTGCCTTACTGCGATTAAAGAGCTACCCGTTACTACCCAGACCATGGTATGAAGCCCCCGTCGCAGGCGGGGGTGAGATCACGGCTATGCCGGGT
>JAOZOT010000231.1 GCA_029933115.1 Anaerolineae bacterium
TTTGACAAATTACCGATAGTGTGGTATCATTTCTATAACTGAATAGGATATGACGCTCTTATCCAGAGAGGTGGAGGGACCGGCCCTGTGAAGCCTCGGCAACCATTTTAGGCCGAGACAAATCAATGGGGATTTGTGCTCAGGCCTAATCACGGTGCCAATTCCGGCAGAAGTATTTCTGGAAGATGAGAGGTGGTCATTTAGTGAATGTTTACCTCTTCTTTCAGGAAGGGGTTTTTTGTTGTCAAGTCGCTTTCGGAAACGAAAACCCCCCGTCAATCTGGATGAGATGGGGGGTTCTTTATTGTTCGAGGAGAAAAATATAATGCAAAGTTTGGCCCAAGGATTTTCAACCCAGGCGGTCCATGCCGGAGAACAAAGGGATAGCCATTATCACTCAATTACCACGCCCATTGTGCAGACAGCTCTTTACGTCTTCCGCGACACGGCAGACATGGTGGAGTACCAGGAGCGGATGATCACCTGGGGTGAAGCTGAGCGAGAGGAGTACGGACGTTACGGCAATCCCACTGTGCAGGCGGTTGAGCGCAAGCTGGCTGCTCTGGAGGGCGGTGAGGCGGCGTTGCTCTTTGCCACCGGTATGTGCGCCGTGACTTCGACTTTGTTGACCTTGCTCTCGACCGGCGACCACCTGATCTTGACCGGCGATTGCTACCGTCGCACCCGTCAGTTCTGCCAGACTTTCTTGGAGCGGTTGGGCATCACCACCACCCTGGTCCCGCCAGGCGACTATGCTGCTATGGAGGCAGCCATTCGGCCCAACACCCGATTGATTTTCTCCGAGTCGCCCACCAATCCCTATCTGCGTGTGCTGGACCTGCCGCGAGCAGTGGACATCGCCAAGCGGAACAATCTGATCCTGGTTGTGGACAGCACCTTTGCCACACCCGTCAACCAACGCCCTCTGGAATTCGGCGTGGACCTGGTCATTCACAGCGCCACCAAGTATCTGGGCGGCCACAACGATCTGCTGGCCGGCGCGGTGGTGGGCCCACGGAAACTGGTTGGTGAGATCAAAAACAGCCGGGGTGTGCTGGGTGGGATCATTGGCCCCCATGATGCTTACCTCCTGTTGCGCGGGCTCAAGACCCTGGCTTTGCGTGTCCGGCGACACAACGAGAATGGGATGAAAGTCGCCCGGTTTCTGGAGGGCCACCCCAAGGTGCGACGGGTCTACTATCCAGGGCTGTCCAGCCATCCCGATTACGCCGTTGCCCACGAGCAGATGAGAGGCTTCGGTGGAGTGGTCAGTTTCGAGGTCGAAGGGGATTTGGAAAGCACAGGCGCTTTCATTGACGCTTTGCGTTTGCCCTGTATCGGGCCCAGCCTGGGCGGAGTGGAGAGCCTGGTCGAGCAACCGGCCATCCAGTCCTATTACGAGTTGACTACCGAACAGCGCCGGCAGGTGGGCATCAGTAACGAACTGGTACGATATGCCCTGGGCATTGAGGACCCAGATGACCTGATCGCCGATCTGGAGCAGGCCTTGGAGAAGATATAGGGGGAGTGTGTAGGATGCTGGTTATGAAATTCGGTGGGACCTCGGTGGGCGATGCGACGCGTTTCGCCAGCGTGTCCCGTATCATCCAGGATGCGAGGGGCACGGACAAGCCGGTAGTAGTAGTGGTCTCGGCCATGAGTGGAGTGACCAATAGCCTCATCAGAGCTGCCCGCGCCGCCGCTGAAGGGGACGAGACCACCTATCGCCGCATTGGAGAAGAGTTGCTGACTAGCCATTGGGATATTTGTGAGGCGCTCATCGCCCACGAAGGAGAGCGGCGTGACACCTGCTGGTTTATCGAGGATCAGTTGCGCGAGGTGGAGCGCTTTTGCCGCAGCCTGACGGTACTTCGCGAACTGACCGTGCGCGGACAGGACGCTGTTTCCTCCATTGGCGAGAAGCTATCGGCCCGCATCCTGGCCGCCCACCTTCGCACCCAGGGCACGAGAGCGCGGGCCGTTGATGCCACCGCGTTGATAGTGACCGACGACAATTTTGGAGCAGCTAACCCCCTGATGAAAGAGACGCGCAGAAGGATCCGGGAGACCCTTCTGCCCCTTCTGGAACAGGGTGTTGTGCCGATTCTCACGGGCTACATTGGGGCCACGGCCGAGGGGGTGACCACCACTCTGGGGCGTGGGGGCAGCGACTACACGGCGGCCATCGTGGGAGCCTGCCTGGACGCTGAGGAGGTCTGGATCTGGACTGATGTGGATGGTATTCTGACGGCCGACCCCAACATCGTGAGCGAGGCACGCCCCCTGCGGGAGTTGTCCTACGTGGAGGCGGCCGAACTGGCCTATTTTGGAGCAGACGTGTTGCACCCCAAGACGATCAAGCCTCTGGAGGAACGGGGCATCCCCTTGCGTATCGTGAACAGCTTCAATCCTACGGACCCCGGCACCCTCATCATCAAGAAGCCGCAGCGGACTCCTCGTAGCGTGCAGGCTATCATTTCCACCAGAGGGCTCAGCTTGATCGGTGTGGCGGGAAACGGCGACGCCTGGACGCCCGAAGTAGCCGCTCGGGCCCTCTCGCGCCTGGCCCGCGAAGGGGTGGATGTCTTGATGTTCACTCAATCCTTCTCTGAGCGCCAGCTTAATCTGCTGGTGCGCCAGGGAGACATGGATCATGGGCTCAAAGCCCTACGGCGGGAGTTTCAGGGAGAGCTGGAACGAGGCACTATCGCTCGCCTGGATGTCCAGTATCCTGTGGCCACCATCTCTGTAGTGGGAGGGCCCGGAGAGGACGGCCTGAGCATAGTGCCCAAGACCTTTGCTGCCCTGGGCAAACACCAGACGAAGGTAATCTCCATCGCTCAGGCCTCTTCGGAGTACAATGTCTCTTTTGTGGTTACTGAAGACCAGGTGGACAGCGTAGTATGCCTTATTCATGACGAGTTGGGGTTAGGAAATTCTAGCGCATTCTAGGTGTGAGCGCTTATATCACAGGGCCTGCCTTCGCTGTGCGGGCCTTATCAGAGCAAAGAAAGGATGGTATTTGCAGAGAAATGGACAGGAACATCATTGTAGCAGAGGCCACCGGCCGGTACATCGAGGACCTGCCGGTGGAAATCGTCGAGCGCAAGGGTGTGGGGCACCCCGACAGCTTGTGCGATGGCATCGCCGAGCGGGTGTCTCTGGAGTATTGCCGTTGGTGCGAGGAAAACTTTGGTGTTTTGCTCCACCATAATTTTGACAAAGTGCAACTGGTAGCCGGCGATGTGGACGTTCATTTCGGCGGCGGGCACATCATCCGCCCTATCAAGATTCAGATTGCCGGGCGAGGCACGCCCTCTTACAACGGCCGCCTGGTGCCTATGGACACCCTGGCCATTGAGGCCGCCCGGGCTCATCTCAGGGAGACTATGCGCTATCTGGATCCGGTGGAGCACGTCAATATCAACTGCTACGCCGGGCGCGGAGCCAGCGAACTGGTCAGCGCTGTCGAGCACGCCGAGGCCAACGACACCAGCTTTGGCGTCTCCCATTGGCCACGCTCTTTGCTGGAGAACAACGTCTATGAGACGGCCAATTACATTAACTTCACTCTCATTGACCAGTTCCCCATTGGCGAGGACATCAAGGTCATGGGCTGCCGACGCAACGGGGAAGTCACTTTGACCGTCTCTGTTCCCTTTATCGCCACCCGCATAAACGACGCCAATGAATATATGGAGATCAAAGAAGCGGTGCAGGCCGCCATCCAAGAGTTCAGCGAGAAGCTGGACCATCGCCCGGTGAAGGTTCATGTAAATACTGCTGACAAAGCCAAACGAGGCGATTTCTACCTGACTCTCACCGGGACTTCGGCCGAGTGTGGAGACGATGGGGCTGTGGGGCGTGGCAATCGGGTGAATGGATTAATCGCTCCCTTCCGCTCGGCCAGCTTTGAGGCTGCCTGTGGCAAGAACCCCATCTCCCATGTGGGCAAGGTCTACAACGTCCTGGCTCTCCTTGCCGCCCGCGATATTGTGGAGAAGGTGCCCGACGTCAAAGAGGCTGTCGTCTACATTCTCTCCCAGATCGGTCAACCCCTGGATCAACCTCTGGTGGCCAGCGCTTTGGTGCGGGCGGCGGGTGGCCAACTGACAACCGCCATCCAGAACGACGTGCGCGATGTGCTGGATGAACGTCTGGCCAACGTGGCCGATACCTGTGCGCTGATCAGGCGCAGAGAGATCACCCTCTTCTGACGCATTTTGAAGGGACCCGAATGGCCGCACCCAGGTGGAGGCCGACGTCCAGCAAATGCGGGACATCATCGCTTCTCAGCCTGCGGTGGGACCCTGCTGCCAGGCGCTGCAATCCGGCCCATAGCAGCCAACTCGCCTCAGTTCTTGCCTACCGCTCCCGCCGGATGGCACATCCGGCGGGAGCGGTTGCGGAGTAAGAAGGTTGTTCTGCGCTCAGGGCCGAGAAAGTGGAGTTGAAGGTCTACCCTTCAAGCTCACTGCGCTTCGTGGCCCAAGCCCACTATCCGCCCATCCAACACCGACACAGTGCGTTCTGCTCGCTTGGCCAGACTGCGGTCGTGGGTGATGAGGATGACCGTTTTGCCCTGGTGGTGCAGGTCGGCCAGCAATTGGACCACGGCCTCACCGGTCTCAGAATCCAGGTTGCCTGTAGGCTCATCGGCGATGAGGATGGGTGGGTCGTTGGCCAGGGCGCGAGCGATGGCTACCCGCTGCTGCTCGCCCCCGCTCAACTCGCCGGGCAGGTGGTGGGCGTGAGATTCTAACCCCACTCGTGCCAGGCACTCCAGGGCCCATTCCCGTTTCGCTTTGCTCCCCCTGATCTTGCCCGCGAGGTCCAAAGGCAGAACCACGTTTTCCAGGGCGGTCAGGGTGGGCAGCAGTTGGAAGAATTGGAAGACGATGCCTACATTGTCCCTCCGCCACCTGGCCAACTCGTTCTCACTCAGGCGGTCAATGGCTACCCCGCCGACCCACACCCGCCCGCCGGTGGGCCTGGCGATGCCGGTGATCATATTCAGGATGGTGGATTTGCCACTGCCCGAGGGGCCGACGATGGAGACAAACTCCCCGGCGTAAATGTCGAGAGTCACTCCTTTGAGGGCCACGAACTCTTTGCGGCCCATCCGGTAGACCTTGACCACGTCACGGAGTTGGATCAGAGGTTGATCGTTCATCAGCATTCCATCCAATCCTCTGGCTTGTTGACAACGGGCACGTTTCGTAGTAAGATGGTTGTGAAAGGATATGGTGGAGGTGAGAGATGTCCGAAGTTATCACAGCAATCTATGAAGGGGGCGTGCTCAAGCCTCTCCAGGAGATTGGGCTTAAAGAGAAGCAATGGGTTAGATTGAAAGTCAGGCCAACCTCGCCCGAAATTGCTCGGGCTCAGGAGGAAAGTGCCAAATACCTCGATTCAAAAGCTGTGCCTGGCCTGATCGCCAAGCTGGAGCTTCTAGGTGAAACTGAGTTGGTCACATCGAGCCCTGATATCCTCCAGGGCGTCCCGGTTATCGCAGGGACTCGAATCCCTGCCTATGTGGTGTTACGTCATTTCTCTGACGGCGATTCCGTCGCCGACATATTGTTAGAATATCCCAGCCTGCCACGCCAACGGCTGGAGAGACTGTACGAAATTGTCATCAAGGCTGCATCCGAGACTCTGGGCGGGTGGACGGAGTGAGGTTTTACGTAGACGAATGCCTTTCCAGGCTAACCGTTGAGTTTCTCCGCCGTCGTCGGCACAACACTGTGTATGCGACCGAACTGGGCTTCATCGGTAAAGGAGATGCTTTCCACTATGCCAGGGCCCGCGAAATGAATCGGATTCTAGTCACCCGCGATAGCGACTTTAGCGATCCCCGCGAATACCCTTTCGCCAGGCATCCCGGTGTAATCAACGTTGACCTTGGCCCTCGAGCCGATACCGATGATGTGAACGAGGCTCTGGCCAAGCTTTTCAGAACCTTGAAGCCAAGCCAGATCAAGGGAAC
>JAOZOT010000232.1 GCA_029933115.1 Anaerolineae bacterium
GAGGACGCAACTTTCTGATGAAGCGGGCACGGGGGGAGATCTTTATCGTCGTTGACGACGATGCCGTCTTTGCCGACAAGAACACCATTAGGAGCACGGTCGCCCATTTTCTAGAGGCTCCCGATGTAAGCGTCCTGGCATTCAAGATCGTTAACCATGAAGGGACAAACCAAGATCTGAGAATCCCCTTTAGCCGGCGCAGCCGTAAAAAGTGGCCCAAACTCCACGAGGAGACAGGGTTGGTTTCTTATTATCTCGGCGGTGCCTATGCTCTTCGCCGAGAGGTCATCGAACGATGCGGTCTGTATCAAGAAGACCTTCTGTTCGGAGAGGAGGAATTAGACTTGTCGTACAGGGTAATCCAGGCTGGACTCAAGATCCTGTACACGCCATTCATTGTAGTACACCATTATCCGGAGTCCCCAGTTGTGGGCAACGATCCTGGAAAACACACGGTTACGGAGCTCAAGTTTCGTGTTCGTAACCGGATCTGGGTAGCCTACAAGTACCTTCCTTTTCCCTATCTCCCTGTCCACCTCTTGATCTACCTCAGTCACTACGGTATCCTGGCCGCGAAGAATCTGCAGATGGGAGCATTCGTCCACGGGATTTGGGAGGGGATAAAGAGCCTGAGAAGGCTGCCACGGACCCCTTTGAACGAACGGGCTGTCGCGTACCTGAAGGAAAACTTTGGACGATTATGGTACTGAGCGGTGAGGCATCCCATGAGCGTGAAGAACACCAACGCCCGCTGTAGTGGGGATTCGGATTTTCCATTCGTTTCCGTTATCCTCCCCGTGCGCGATGAGGAGCATTACATCACCCGCTGCCTGGATTCCATTCTGGTCAACGATTATCCCCAAGATCATCTGGAAATTCTGGTGATTGATGGTATGAGTACGGATCGCTCACGGGAGATTGTCCGGGAATATGCCAGACGCTATCCGTTCATCCGACTCCTCGATAATCCCCGGTGCATCGTGCCCACCGCCCTGAATATCGGAATCAGGGAAGCGAAGGGGGAGATCATCGTGCGCGTAGATGCACACACGATCTACGCCTCGGACTACATCAGTAGATGTGTTGAACTACTTGGGACCACCGGGGCCGCCAACGTAGGTGGGATGCAGCACGCGATTGGGACCGATTACACTTCCAATGGGATAGCGATAGCCACTACGACCCCCTTCGGCATCGGCGACGCTCACTACCGCTATGCTGAAGATGAGATGTGGGTGGATACGGTCTACCTGGGTGCCTGGCGCAAGTCCACTCTGGAAGCACTGGGGGGGTTCAATGAGGAATGGGCCGTGAATCAGGACTACGAGTTAAACTACCGGCTGCGCAAAGCAGGGGGGAAGATCCTGCTTTCGCCCAGGATCCAATGCTGGTATTACGTTCGTACATCGCTGGGAGCGCTGGCCCGACAGTATTTTCGCTACGGTTTCTGGAAGATGAAGACGGTCGTTGCCCATCCCGATTCCCTGCGCTGGCGGCAACTGGCTCCGCCGGCCCTGGTCGTAGCCCTTCTCCTGTCTCTTGGACTACTGCCGGTTAGCCGGATTCTGGGAATCGTTGTACCAGCGCTCTACCTGACGGCTAATTTGCTGGCCTCAATCTGGACGGCTTCGCGCAGAGGATGGAAGTACCTGCCCCTCCTGCCCCTCGTTTTCGCCACCATCCACCTGAGTTGGGGGATGGGATTTTTCGTCGGGCTCTTCAAGTGGGGAATGCCCAGGCTCACGCTGTCGTCTCTCGTGAGGGCTTTTCAGTCGCCGGAGATGGCCTGATATGAGGAGTGGCTAAATATGTCATCGCCTCAATTGCCCCTTCGGATACGGGAGAGAAAAGCACTACTGATGTTTGTGGATCTCGTACTGGTCAATGTGGCCACGGGAATCGCCCTGGTGGTGTGGGCGCTGAAGGATGGCCGGGTTCCCCCCACGCCATTCGTCCTTTCCAAACTCCATTGGTTTCCTCTTCTGGCCGGTCTATGGCTGCTACTGGCCTTGCTGAACGATTTCTACAATTTGAGGGTTGCCGCTGACCCGAGAGTCAGCACCTTCGCCCTCCTGCGGATCACTGGACTTGAACTGGTGGTCTATCTATTGGTCTACTTCTTCTCGCCTCCTGACCGTCCCTTACCGCGTGGCATCGTCCTCTACCACGCTGCGGCCTCCTTGGTTTTGGTTGCGCTTTGGCGTGCCCTCTATCGCCTCTTAAGCCGGTCGGCTCTCCGGCGGCGGGCGATTGTGGTGGGCGCCGGCTGGGCTGGCCGGACCATCGTTCAGGCCATTCGAGAGAACAAGGGCGCCGGTTTTGAACTGGTAGGCTTCGTGGACGACGATCCGGCTAAACAGGGCCAGACCGTCGAGGGCCTGCGCGTCGTCGGCACTCGCGACGATCTGGTCTCCCTGGTGGAGACGGAAGGGATCTCCCAGGTGATCCTGGCCATCACCCACGACCTGCACGAAGGACTCTTCCGAGCCCTCATGGATTGCAGCGAACAGGGTGTCGAGATAACCCCGATGCCTCTCGTGTACGAAGAGATTACGGGCAGAGTGCCGGTGCAGCACGTCGGCGACAATTGGCTCGTAGCCCTGCCTCTGGACCACGCTTCTGCCGGCGGGCTCTTCCCCGTGTTCAAACGAGGCCTTGACGTAATTGTCTCCCTCATAGGGTTGGTCGTCCTGGCTGCCCTTTTCCCCCTCATAGCCCTGGCCATATATGCGGACTCGCCAGGGTCTATCTTCTACCTTCAGGAGAGGGTGGGCCAGGGTGGGAAGACCTACCGCCTGATCAAACTGCGCACCATGGTTCCTCACGCCGAGAGGAACGGGCAAGCCGTGTGGGCTAAAGAGAGAGACCCTCGGGTGACCCGTGTGGGACGGGTACTCAGGGCAGCGCACATAGACGAACTGCCGCAGTTCATCAACGTGCTCAAGGGGGATATGAGCGTGGTGGGCCCTCGCCCTGAACGTCCTGAATTCGTGGCCGAACTGGAGAAGCGAATCCCCTTCTACCGGCTGCGCCACGCCGTGCGGCCGGGGATGGCTGGCTGGGGGCTGATCAACTATGGTTATGGCAATTCGGTGGAGGACGCTCTAATCAAGGTCCAGTACGACCTCTACTACATCAAGCACCAATCGCTGTACCTGGACCTCCTAATCTTGCTGAAGACGCTGGAACGGATGGTCCTGTTGCAGGGAAGCCGGTCGGGTCAGCGAATCAGCGAGTCAGCGAATCGGCAGGGATGATGCGAACCAGGTTGGGCGTTTTTTGTGACAGGCTGATCGAGGCCGGTTGGCTGGCGGCGGTTATTGTCGTGCCTCTGCTCTTCAACGTCTACTCTGAGAGCGTTTACGAGGTGAACAAGGTTTGCATACTGCGCTCCATCGCCCTGGTTATGTCCCTGGCGTGGGTGGTCAGAACGGTGGAAGAACAGAGAGGCAAGCCGCTGTCGGAGATTGGCCTCACCCAACAGGTGAAGGACTTGCTGCTCAGACCCCTGGTGCTGCCCGCCCTGCTGCTGATCGGTGTCTATGTCCTGACCACTCTCACCTCCATTTGGCCTTACGTTAGCCTGTGGGGTTCATACGACCGACGCCAGGGCACCTACACGACTCTCGCCTACATCGCGATCTTCTTCTTGATCCTCCAAACCCTGCGCACCCAGGAGCAACGGGAACGACTGGTGACGTTCACCGTCCTCGCCAGTCTACCCGTCTCCTTGCACGCCTTCATCCAGCACTATGGACTTGCCCCAGGGCCGTGGGGCGGAGCCTTTGGAGAGAGGGTGGCCTCTTCGTTAGGCAATCCCATCTTCGCTGCCGCTTACCTCATCATGGTCGTTCCTCTAACGATGAGACAGGCTGTGAAGTCCTTTTCGGCGCTCATCGAAGGCCGCAAGAGCCTCCTCTCTCGCCTCATCCCGGTGGTGTTTTACCCCTTCGTTCTGGTCATTCAGTTGTTGAGCATCGTGTTTACTCAGAGCCGGGGGCCCTTTCTGGGCCTCCTCGGCGGGCCCTTCTTCTTCTTCCTCCTGTTGGCGATCTCAAAAGGCAGGAGAGGGCTGGCGCTGGCGGTGATTAGCCTGGCCGTGGTGCTGGGTCTCCTCCTGGCTATGCTGAACCTACCTAATACTCCTCTCGCCGCACTACGAGAGTTGCCCTACGTAGAGCGGCTGGGCACGATTGTCGAGACAAGAACTTTCGAGATGAGAGTCCTGACCTGGGAAGGCGCTGTTCAAATGAGCACCGCCAGCCTTACGCGGATGATCTTTGGATACGGGCCGGAGACGATGTACGTGGCCTTCTACCCCTACCTGTCGCCGGCGCTCGTCCAATTCAAAGGACCCGGGCAGACTGCCGACCGTGCTCACAATGAGACCCTCGATGCACTGGTCACCACGGGCCTCATCGGTGTCGCCGTCTATCTCCTGCTGTTTGGCAGCCTGTTTTATTATGGCTTCAAGGGACTGGGCCTGATCGGGGGCCGCCAACAGCAGACGCAGTTCGCGGCGTTGTTGGCAATAGGAGGGGCGCTGGGTGTACTGCTCCCCTGGCTTCTGGATGGGGCGCTCCGGTTCGCCGGGGTAGGCATTCCGGCCGGCATGCTGACGGCTCTGGTCGTCTATCTGGTCCTGTTCCTCCTTCGGCGTCAGAAAAGGGAAACCTGGGACGGCCGCAACCAGGTGTTGCTCATCGCCCTGCTCTCGGCCATCGTGGCCCACTTCATCGAGATCCAATCGGGCATCGCCGTCACCACCACCCGCACAACCTTCTGGGTCTATGCGGCACTGACGGCGGTCACCGCTCTTCCGCGGGAAGGAGAGCCGGTCCCGGCTCGATCCAGGGACAGGTGGGGTAAGAAGGGGCGCAGGAGGAGCAGGGGGAAAGCGCAGACGGCTTCCGTGCACCGCGCCTCGCTCGGTTCTCACGCCTTGTTGATTGGGCTGCTGCTCATCACCCTCGGTTTCGATTTCATCACTCCCGCCCTCGATCTCCGATCTAACCTCGCCATCGTGGGGCTCTTTGTACTTGTCTGGCTTCTGGGCGGCGGTGTCGTCATCGCGGAGGCAGATGAGCAGCCTGTCCGGATCGGCTCGCTGCTGGTCTATTCCCTTGCCTCCCTGGGATGTCTCCTCGTTTTTGTTCCCCTCCACATTGCCAGCCTCCGACTCTTCGACGTCCCGGCGAACATTGCCCTAACCTACTATCTCTGCCTCTTCCTCATCCTCATCACCTTTGCTCTGGTCTTGCTGAAAAGCACGCCCGTTCCGCATCGTGCTGAAGAGCATGGCAATGGGTGGCTCTACCCCATCCTGGCCGCGGTGGTCATCGTGCTGATCTTCAGAACCAATCTGGACGTCGTTAGAGCGGACATTTACTCCGCATTTGGTCGGGCCTATCAAGAGGCTGGACAATGGGACAGGAGTATCGCCCTCTACCAGTGGGCTTTGGAACTGGCACCCAGGCAGGACCACTATTATCGCCTTCTCGGTCACGCTTATCTGAAGAAGGCTCAACCGGTCACAGGGCAGAGGGAATATTGGTTTAGTAAAGCCCAGGAGGCCCTGGAGCGGGCCAAGGAACTCAGTCCTCTGGATCCGGATCACTATGGCAATCTGGCGAACCTGCACCACGCCTGGGCCGATGTGACGGACGATCCGGCTGAGAAGGCCGCGAGGCTGGAAGTGGCCTTATCCTACTATCGGCAGGTTCTGGCGATGGCCCCGACCGCCCAAGGGCAGATCTTGAGGGACTCAATCATCGAGGCCCACCTCACACTGGCCGACTATTACGCAGGAATTGGAGAGGTTGATCGGGCCATTGAGGAAGCCAGGGCGGCCAGAGACCTCGCCCCGGCTGAGCAGAGAGGGGAATTGGATGATTTCATCGCTGAGTTGGAGAACCAAGATTGGTAGAGTCCTGCTGATCGGCCAACGCCGCGTCTCGCAAATTGCGCACGATTACGACAACAAGAA
>JAOZOT010000752.1 GCA_029933115.1 Anaerolineae bacterium
GTCGTTACTACGAGCGCCGCCCTCTGAATTTTCAGACACGCTCTGAGAAACGGGGCGCTCACTCTTCCGCAGGCCGGGGCGGTATCCCCGGGATCACGCCTGCGGACCACCCTCAGGCTACCGTGCCTTCTCCAACCAATCCGACTCGACTTCGCAAGCCGTCAGCCGCCCCAGAATATCCAGCAAAATCCTGACCCGCCCCGTCGCCGATACGGTGCGGTCGAAGATAGCCTCCAGGCCCTCCAGCGGGCCGACCCCAATCCGCACCCGCTCGCCGCGCTTGAACCGGCCGCCCTCAAAGTAGCCGGTTTGCTCCAGTTGGGCCAGGCGCTCCTTGATGCGCGCAATGACCTCGTCGGGCACCCAGGCCACCTTGCCCCCGAAGCGGACGATGTGGCGCAGCCCCGGCGTCCAGGGCAGAGCCAGGAAATCGGCCGAGGTCGGGTCAACCCGCGCAAAAAGGTAGCACGGGAAGAAGGGCGACGGCTCCCTCCGGCGACGGTGCTTGTTGTACTTGCTGATGAGGGGCAGATAAGTCTCCACGCCCTGGCCGGTCAGAACCTCGCTGACCCGGCGTTCCATTCTCGGTTTGGTATACAGGGCACACCAACGTTGCATTCCCTTCCCACTCCCGGCGACCGTCAACCGGCAAGTTCCACGCGCATCGGGCAGAGCTGACGTCGGCCTGGAACATGCAACCCGTGCGGTTAGCCCCGGGCAGTACGGGAGGTCCCCGCGCTGACAGGGCAAAGCCCCCTCGTAGTTGGATTCAGCCCGGAACCTTGACCCAAGGCGGCTCATGGCTGAGGTAGTTGACCACACGAGTCGAAAACACGCCCCAAAATGAATCCAGGCAGCGACAACGAAAAAGCCAGTCCACATGCCGTGCGGCATACGAACTGGCTTCCGGGATTCTCTCACCTCTGCCAAAGCCACTTATTGCTTCAGAGCCAGAGGGGCGATCTCATTTACGTGGTTCAGAAGGCCCAAGCATGCTCTCGCTCTCCACCTTCTGGATAAAGCGCAGCTTGCCTTTGTTCTTGATCAGCCTGACCTCCGCAAAGGGCCCTAATCCGGCCAGCGCCTCGTCTATTTTCTGGATGTGCCAGGAGGTCAAGACCTTTAGCGGCTTGTCCAGAGACAGAGTGAAGGGGGCATCGCCCGGGGTTTGTCTCGCCTGTGCCATTACCACGTGCCTTTCGAGCAGGGGTGTATGGCCCCCACACCTAAAAGCCGAACCACACTAAAACAAATCGGCCTTCGGGATTTCTCACCTCTGTCAAAGCCGGATTCCAACAATAAATTGAAAGGTAGCCCTCCCGCGGGCCGGGGCGTATTCCCCCCCACGCCCGTGGACCACTCTCTCGGCAACTCACAATTGGGGTTTGTAGTGCACACCTTTTCGGAGGCGACAAATCGCCCACTACGAGACTCGGATTTGTAGTGCGCACTTCAGTGCGTTTTGGAGGTGATAAACCGCCCACTACGAACCAGAGCCGTGGTGAGTTTGCCGATCCAAGT
>JAOZOT010000233.1 GCA_029933115.1 Anaerolineae bacterium
AATCCCCGTTTCTGGCCTGGATCTGGCGATCCAGGCCGAGCAAAATTGGATCTACTGAGTCTGGCGAAACGGGCAGCAAGCCTCGGTGTGTGATGCGAACTCAGATGAACTCTGCCTGTAGTTCTTTTATCTGTTCCGGTCGCAACTTTGTCAGGGGTTGTTTCACCAGCGGACCGGCTCGCAACGCCGGCACCTGGTCTTCGTAGGTGGGCACACCCTCCACGCGATAGAAAATCCCGATGGGGATGCGCTCGCCCCATTCGTAGGCCAGCTCCCAGGCGGCGGTCTTGTCCGTCACGTCATGCTCGGTCTCTTCCAGCTTGTACACGCGCGGATTGTAAAAGTCGTAGGAACTGGGCCGGTTGAAAGTGACACAGGGCTGGAGTACGTCCACCAGGGCGTAGCCCGGGTGCTGCAGGGCCTCGCCGATGAGCCAGGCCAGGTGGCGCAACTGGCCGGAGTAGCCCCGGGCGACGAAGGTGGCCCCGGCGGCGATAGCCAGAGCCAGCGGCGGCACCGGCCGGTCAATGGCTCCTTCGGGCGAGGTAGGCGTGACCATGCCGGGGGTGCTGGTGGGGGAGTACTGGCCTCGCGTCAGGCCGTAGACCCGATTGTTCTGCACGATGTCTACGAGGCCGATGTTGCGGCGGATGGCGTGGAGCATGTGGCCCAACCCCATGCCATAGCCGTCGCCGTCGCCGTGGACGGCCACGATCTTGAGGTCGTGATTGGCCAGCCGGGCACCGGTGGCCACCGCCAGGGCGCGGCCGTGGATGGTGTGGAAACCACTCACTTTCATGTAATGGGGCAGCTTGCTGCCACAGCCGATGCCGGTGAAAATGACCACCTGGTGCGGCGCGATGTCCTGCTCGGCCAGGGCCATCTTGACCGCGTTCAGGATGCCATAGTTCCCACATCCCTTGCACCAGGTGGGCTGCTCTCCTCCTTCAAAATCTTTGCGAGTAAGCACCTGTTCTCTCCATTCGGGTATTGATCGAGATTCACCTCAAAGCATCACGTCCCTATGCGGAGGCTATGACCGATGCTCTGAAGCGGCTGTAGGGATTGCGAAACCGTTGAGTTTGTGATAAAAGTCACGGAATTGCTCCTGACACTATGCAATTGCCGGCCAATAATCGTGTGACCGATCGCGTAATTGCACTCTAACACGACCTCAACCTCTGCACGATTCGCTCGTACAAGTCCCGTCGCTGTCGGTGCGGATCCCTCGCCAGCTCTGCCTCGTCGGCCGAGAGATTCCGCAGAAAGCTGTAACCTTTCAGGCAACCGGTGATCACCGCCTTGGTTTCGGGCCGGCGGTCGCGGCGTACCAACCGCCCCAGGTCGCTCCAGTCGTATCGCTCCGATCCCAGGTTGGTGAAGAAGCGATCGGGGTCGAAGGCATCTTCCGCCAACCACAGCTTAAGCACAGCCAATGTCCGCACCAGGTCACGGTCAAAGGGCATTTGACGGAACAGGTACAGGTCATACACGTCCCGGACGGTGAGCCTCTGGTAAGCCGCCCGAATTTTCTCGGCGACGATTTCCTCAAAACGCAGCGTTGTGACCACAGGCGGCTCAATCTCCAGGTGCTTGAAGTAGCTGTCGCTGAGCAGAGGCAGAGTCTGTATCCCCAGCACCGGTTCCTCGCGCAGGCTCACATCCAGGGCAAACTGGGCCGATGGGTTCCATTCGTGTGAATAGCCTATCCGCGCCCCGCAAGCCCGGCGGTCCTCTCGGACATAGAAGTCGCCGGTCTTCACCGAATAGGTGATATGGTGATAACTCCGACCGTCAAAGGCTTCAGCAATGGCAAGGATCAGATCATCGGGATCAGAGATGCCGACTGCCGTAAAGTCCAAGTCTTCAGAGAAGCGCCCTGACCGTCCCAGGAACACCTTGCGAATGCACGTGCCCCCCTTGAAGATCAGGCGTTCCAATAACCCGACGTCGGCCAGGACACGCAGCGCGTAAGTCAGGACGACGTCCCGCTCGGCCACCGGCAGGCTCACATTCGAGTCTCTGGCAAACCAGTCCACGAATTTTTGTTGGAGCATCACACGTTCTTGATCTCACCCAGCAATTGTTGTTCCGGGACGTTGACCACCACTTGCCAGCGGGCGTTGTATTCACCACCCGTCCCCCAACGACCGGTCGGGCCCAGATACGTCTTGGCTTGGCCCACCCCGGCCAATAGCCTGGCCTCAATTTCGGGCGGCAGCGCTTCTCCTGTTGTCTCCAGCAGGTATCCTAATCTTTGCACCAGGGCGTGCGAACCCATCCGTAGGGCATAGTCGGCCAGTTTGCCCAGATCTACCCGCCGACGGGCGGCGTGGACCACACGGGCGACTTCGGCGATCCCTCCGGCGTAACCCATCTTGTCCAGGGAATCCACCATCGCCTTCTCCGGCTCGGCCATCATTACCTCGGCGGTATAGACTTGGGCCTTCTGATAACCGAAGAACTTGGACGGCTTCAGGGTGACAAAGCGATATTCTACTCCCCGGATCTCTGTGGGACGTCTGGTCTTGGTAGTAGCCACATAGACTGTGGCCGGCACCTGAGTGGAAAAGCCGTAAAAGTGGTTGGCGGTGGCGTAGGAATAATAGTAGGGTTCAATCAGGACGCTACCGGCCAGCAGGGGATTCATGTCAGGCACGGCCTGGCTGCCCCGGCTGGCGGGAATAAATTGGTACTTTCCCGGCCCCAGCCGGTCCAACCAGCGCTTTTTCTCCAACCGGTGGGCCAGCTTGCGGGCGTGGCCGTAGGAGCAGCCCAGGATGTCCATCACATCTTGCAGGGTGACAAGTTGTTTCTCCTGCCATTCCAGTTCCATAACCAGTTTCGATTCCAGCTCGGACAGGGTTCGCAGGGCCATTGGGCCACCTCGGGTTATCTATCTGGAAGGGTGTTACAGGTTGAGTAACAATCTATCATGGAGCTTAACCAAGTTTACCACAGATGCGTTTCCCGGACAAGTTGACTTGGCCATCCTCAAACAGCGACCCCAACCCTGCACCGGCTCCGCCTGCATCAGCGCGTTGTCAAGGTCGGCCAGGTAGCTTATCGGACACACCTGTTTCCGCAGCCTCCGATTTCTACCAAACGGCGCAGTCCCTCTGGCGACGTGTCCTGCACTTGCTCCCTGTCCAGCGCCAGCACGACGACGAAATTCTCGCGCAGGCTGGCCCAGATGTAGAGCACGTGACTGAGCCTGGCGTTGGCCGCCAGCACATTGAGGGTTTGACGCCACGCCTTGGGTATCGAGGCGCGAAGATAGCGACGTCCTGTCAGGCTGGCCTTAGACTCCACCAGGTACCAGTTCCCTCTCTCCGTCTCCAGTAGCAGATCGTCGCTGCGTGCCCCCTTGCGCGGCATTTGAAGCAGGCCCTGTGCTGCCGCCTCACGCACCGCGTAGAGCTTGCGCACGCGATCCCCGGCCAGCAACATCTCGTCTTGCAGCAGTTCTCGACAGATGATGTCTTCGGCCAGCCGGCCCACCGCCCTGGGCGTGCTCCAGTAAGCTGGCAGAAAGCCAAGGTCAGGCTCGTCGCCCATCACCCGGTTCCAGTCATCCTGGATGTAGCGGGTCACAACCTGGTTGTCAATGACCAGCATCCTGCCATCCAAAGAAGGGACGTTGGCGTGGATACGATAACGTCCCATGATGCGCTCAATGGCAGCCTCGGTCGCTTCGGTGAGCACGGGCAGGATCTCCGTGCCGTCCAGGTCGTAGAAGGGACCAAGCAAGGTGTTGACCGGTGGGGCTGAGCTCATAGCCCCTCCTCTCCGAGCTAACTCATAACTCGCAACTCACAATGTACTCGGGGGTGAAGGCATGACCATCGTATTTCAGGATTGTGCCGTCTACTGAACGGCCGGTCTGGCTGCGGATGAGGGTGGCCAGTTGGGCGGTGGCGTTGACCTCCACGACGATGACCCGCCGGGCCGAGTCCAGGGCGGCCGCCGCTGCTTCGGCGGGGAAAGGCCACAGGTCCACGAAATGCAGCAGGTTGGCCCGGCCTTTCCTGAGCGAGCTCTGCTGGAGGGTCGAAGGGCCCGTCCGCTCCGCGTTGAGCCGATCCACCGCCTCCCGCAGCGGTCCGTAAGTTGAGCCCCGGCAGACAAAGGTGACCTCCGCCTCCGGCGGTCCGTATCGCTGTGGACCGGACATCTCCTGAGCCATGCCGATCAGCTGAAGCCGTTACCACGAGCGCCGCCCCCTGAATTTTCAGACACGCTCTGAGACTTCTCGGTCGAGACGTTCGGGCCGAAGGCTTGCTGTGCAAGCCCCTTCGTACAAGGGCCTGTTCCAAAGCCTGCGGGAGGCTGACTTGCCTCACGATCCGAGGAGACCCTCTTAAGTCAAGTTGTGCTCTTTGTGCTTCTCTGCGATGGTGGCCGCCAGGCGATCTAGGCTCTCGAAATCCCCGTCCTTGGGAAATCCCTTGACGATGACCGGCTCCAGTACCTCCACCTTCAGGTTGGAAAGCATCCCCACGATCTGGTCAACCATCTTGCCGCCCCAACCATACGAGCCGATGATGGAAGCGAATTGCAACTTTGGCCGCAAAGCGTTGGCCAGGTAGGCCGCGTAAACGACGTTGGGGTGGGCCCCGGTCAGGACCGTCGGTGTCCCCACGACGAGGGTGGCCGCGTCTACCAGAGACATGGCCAGTTCACCGATGTCGGTCGCCGCCAGGTTGAACTGGTTTACGCCGACGCCCTTTTCCATCAAGGCTTCCACAAAGTGCTCGACCATCTTTTGGGTGCTGCCGTGCATAGAAATGTAGGGGAGGACTACAATGTTCTTCGGCGGGCCGAAAACCCAGTCCCGATAAGCTTCGAGGATGAATTCAGGGCGGCGGTAGATGGGCCCGTGGCTGGGGGCGATGAGTTCTATCTCGTAGCCTTCTAGCTTCTGCAGATTCTTCTCGATGATCTTCCTAAAGGGCATCATAATTTCGGCGTAGTAGCGCTTGGCTGCCTCGTAGACCCGCGCCTCGTCGGTGGCGTAGAGGTCCGACGTGGCCAGATGGGAGCCGAAGAAATCACAGGGGAAGAGTATCCTGTCCTCGCGCAGATAGGTGAGCATGGTCTCCGGCCAGTGGACCCAGGGGGCGTGGATGAATTCGAGGGTTTTGTTCCCCAGGGAGAGGGTCTCTTTATCGTCCACGGCGATGAATTTTTCCTCCGGGATGAGGAGCAGATCCATCAGCATCCCTTTGCCCTTGGGCGTCGTCACAACTTTGGCTGCGGGGAATTTCTCCAGCACACGGGGCAGGGCACCCGAATGGTCCTGCTCGGCGTGGTTGGCGACGATGTAATCTATGTTCTCGACGCCGAGAGCGTCCAGCCGCCTGGTCAGTACGTGTTCCATGGTGGGGTCTACCGTGTCTATCAGTGCCGTCTTCTTGCTTCCCTTGACGAGATAGGCGTTATAGCTCGTGCCATCGGGGAGGGGGATGAGCTCGTCGAAGAGCCTCCTATCCCAATCAATGGCTCCCACCCAGTAGATGTCGTCTTTAACTTTTCTCGCTTGCATCTTTGCCTCCTTTAAATCGCAGTGGCGCTTTCGGCCACAGTACGGCCCAGCTCTCTGCATCTGGCCAGACCTCTCTCATCCGGCGCCCTCTTTACCCGCACGCCCTCACTTATCACGCGCACCCCTTGGTCCTTCAAAGCCCGCGCCATGATTCCCACCGCCTCTCCGCTCCAACCGTAGGAGCCGAAAGCAGCCCCTGCCTTATCCTTCAGCGGGCTTTTGCTCAGCTCGGCCAAAAGCTTCCTCATGTCCCGGCTGGGCTGGGCGTTGTGGGTAGGTGAGCCCAGAATGAGGGCATCGGCGCCGGCCAGGTCATCTCGCCGGGCCTCTCCAACTCTTTTGAGGACGACTTCTGTGCTTTCCACTGAGTTTGCCCCTTCGGCCACGGCACGGGCCATCCGACCGGTGTTGCCTGTGCGGGTATCGTAAAGAATGAC
>JAOZOT010000753.1 GCA_029933115.1 Anaerolineae bacterium
GGCAACCCGGCCTCGCTGCCGACCGACTACACCTTCACCGGGCAGCGGTGGGAGGTGGGCATCGGGCTGTGTACGGGCGGACGGCCGTCCGCCCCTACGGGGCGCGGTGGTACGACCCGGTGCCGGGGCGGTTTGTGCAGGCGGATACGATTGTGCCGCAGCCGGGGGAGCCGCAGGCGCTGAACCGGTATGCGTATGTGTACAACAATCCGCTGCGGTACACGGATCCGAGCGGGCACTACGTGCTGCTAGAAGACGAGACGGCAGCCTACGGGGAGTTCTCGGTTCGCATCCTGCCGGGTGGTGAGATAAGGATACTCAGCGGAGGGCGATGGTTCAGGAACTATGTTGAGGTAGCTGTTGCCAATTACGAGCTATCGGGGAGGCGGGCGGCTTTACCTGAGGTAAGAGGAGCCTTTGGCCAGACCGTTCGCGGCTCGATCATCAATGCGCTGGCAGGTTTGGGATACAGAAGCTCTAGCACGAGCGGGGTGGCAGGGGTATTGACGGATCCTGTGCTGGTGGTCGGACTGGCGCAGATGGTTGGGAAGGCGACCGAGGAAGGAATAGGAGCTGGGGTTGCTGCAAAGGATTGGCTGAAATACGTTCCTTCCAAATACAGGCCCTCTGTAGCCCGGGTCTTTGAGAGCACGCCCGATGTCATTACCCTGTCTGAAGACATCGTAGTGTATCGCCATTGGGGAGGGAAAGCGCGTGAAACGGGCTCGCCCTGGTTCTCACCCAAGCCATATATCCGCCCAGGCAACGCCCGTCGATACCTGGCACTGCCTAGCGGAAACACAGCAGAGAATATCTCTGCCTTCAGGATTCCAGCAGGTACAACTGTTATTCGCGGAAGGGTTGCTTCACAGATTGGAAGGCCTAACTTCGGCCCCTACGCAGTGGGGGGTGGGATACAGATTTACGTTCCGAATCCAGAGGATGCAAGTCTGATTGGGCCTGTTGATGTAACTAGGTAGGGAGGAAAGGATGGATGAAGACCAAGGAACAAATGAAAGCCAAAGCCAGAGAGCTGATTTCCAAATGCAAGGCTGCTGCAGAACGTCCCGGCGCATACTCATTTCTTCCGATTGGGAATCTTCAAGAAATCCAAAGAGAATTTGAAAGGGAGTCCTCTGACCCCAGGCTCTTGTTGAAAATGGCAGGGGCCCTAGCTCGGTTGATAACAGAAAGCTACGCCTTTTCCGAAAGTCCACTGGGCACCGAATTGCTTGATTTTGCCGACGAGATTTGTTATCAATACGACCCTCGGTTCCGCCGGGAAGGATCAGGAAGCTAGCTGTCGAACCAAAGAGGGAAGTAAGCACTTTCTGTGGCTTGTCGTCGTCAGTGTTGGGGAACATACTTGCTGCTGGCTGCATGAGAGCGCTTGCACAGGGATTATGAGTGGACATTTGGCGGGCTGGAGGGCATCCCTCGGTCTTTACGACCCTTGCGCGCGCTACTACGACCCCGCATTAGGCCGCTTCGTGCAGGCGGATACGGTGGTGCCGGAGG
>JAOZOT010000234.1 GCA_029933115.1 Anaerolineae bacterium
TGGGTTGGTGATTTTTTGCATAACCTGACCTCTATCCTTACTACTTGCTACCTGCCCACTTGCTCCTCGCCCACTTGCTCCTGTTTCACCCAGAGCACGACATCGCGGGACTTGACCGGGGTCGGTGCTTCGCGATAGAGAAACCAGCGCACACGCTCGCTCGGATTGAGCCCCTGCGGGTTCCACGTCACCTGCAAAGCAAAACTCTGCCCCACATAGGAACCGCCCAAGGTGGGTGCTTCCTCCTCGGCCGGAGTGATGACCACAGGCGTCTCAACGGAAGGCGAGAGCTTGTCCACAAAGCGCACGTTCTCAAAGTCTCGCAGGCGCCAGGCCAGGACGGGGCCCGTGGCTTCCTCAACGGTAATAGCTATAGTGTGAGGATCCCCCTCCTGATGGCTGGAGATTCGCTCCAGGGTTGCTACCAAGTCCACCACACCGAGTGGGGTTGCCTCAACCACTATGGGTTCACAAGGGTCGGCGGTGCGGTGATGATAGTTCAGGCTCATGCTGAGGCTCACGGTGGGCATGGCCAAGACCAAAAGCAAGATTATCCCGCCGCAGCGCAAGGCCGTCCCCTGACTGGACCATAGCCAACAGAGGGCCACCAGAGTGGGCAGGACGAGGAAAGCCACGAGGGCCAGATACAAATGGCCAACCTGCCCGCCGGAGGCGTAGCCGGCCAACTGGATAGCAAGGTAGACCACAACGGGCAAAGAGAGAGCGGCGAAAAGACCTTCGATTTCCCAGGTGGCGGCCTGAGCCCATTGCTCCCAAAGACGCCCTATCAGCAAGCTGGCCAAGAGCGTCAGGGGCAACAGCAGTAGGAGGACGTTCCCTGGAGCCTTTTGGCCGGCCAGGGCATAGATGACCGCAGCAGCCACCGTCCAATAGAGCAGAAAAGTGGTCAAGAGGTCGCGTGGCCTGAAGTAGTAGTAGACTAGTCCCATAAGGCCAAAGACCAGAATGAGAGGCTCATAGAGAGCCAACAACTGGAAATAGTAGTACCACGGCTGATCGCCGGGCCGAGGCCGAAGTTGGGCCAACCAGGTGGGGAAGAAATCCAGAGCGGCCGGCAGGCCGGCAAAGTTCAGCAGGAAGGCCGTGCAAACCAACACCAGGACGGCAGCTAAAACGAGAACCGCATTGTTCAAGTCCTTCCTTTCCTTCGCCGTCCGCCAGGCAGCCAGCACCGTTGACCAGCCCATGTCCACGTTGGCCAGCTTGTCGGCCAAGCCGAGGATGAGGAAAAAGGTGCCAAAAATGAGGACAAAGGTATAGATCATGGGCTCAGCGCTCAGAGACAAGGCCAGAGCTACAGCGGTCAGATAGGCATATTTCGGCTGCCTGCTATCCAGGTAGCCCAAGAAGCCAACCAGCATGGCCAAAACACAGGCAGCGACGACGACTTCTCCTCCCAAATAACGTGAGAAGAAGAGCGTTGATGGCGAGAAGGTCAGGAGAATGGAAGCAACCAGGGCTCCCCGCCGCCCCAGATTTCGCCGCAGGAAGTAAGGCAAGATAGCCAGGGCCGTGCCGGAGAAAGCTGGCCCCAGGCGGGCCACAGCTTCGCCGGCTCCCAGCAGGGCAAAGCTGAAGGCATTGCTCAGGAAGAGCAGGGGACTATGCATCTCAATTCTCAACGCCCAATTCCCCAAACCCAGAGATTGCCAGGCTGCCAAGGCTTGAGCTGCCTCGCTTTCCCGCAATGGTTGCGCCCCCAGGGCGTAGAAGCGCAGGCCCGCAGCAATCGCTCCCATCAGAATGTACAGAGCCACCTCCACTGTGAGCCAGGGCAAAGGCACGGCAGAATGCCTCGGCTTCAATCTAGCGGAGATGTCTACCCTCTCTGCCTTGTCTGCTATCATAGGCTTCTTCCATTTCGGGTTACAAGTCAACAGGTGATGAACTCGTGGAAACTTGTCCCAGACACTCCTGGCTGTTGATCTCCCATTCCTGCATTTGTTCCAAGAGACGATACTCGGTCATGTCTAGGTGGAGGGGGGTGATGGAAACGCAGTTGTGAGCCAGGGCCCAGATGTCAGTTCCTTCTTCCATCACACCGGTAGGGGGCTCACCCCCTATCCAGTAGTAGCTGCGTCCCTGAGGGTCCTTACGCTCAATCAGCACATCGCGGTAGACGCGCTTGCCCAACCGGGTGAGCTGCGCGCCGCAGATTTCCGCTGCGGGCACATTGGGCACGTTCACGTTGAGAAGAGTGCCAGGCGGCAACCCTCTCTCCAGGACCATTGAAGCCAACCGGGACGCAAATTGGGCCGCGTAGCTGAAATCTCCATCCTGATAGGTGTCCAGAGATACGGCAATGGAGGGAATGCCATTGATGACCCCTTCCATGGCCGCCGAGACTGTGCCCGAATAGGTCAGATCCTGTCCCACGTTGGCTCCCAAGTTGATGCCTGAAACCACCAAATCGGGCTTGCGCGGCAGGATGCCCAACACAGCCAGAGCGACGCAATCCGATGGAGTGCCGGTGGTGGTATAGGCCATCGTCCCATCGAGTAGCTCCACGTGGCCCACTCGCAGGGGCTTGTGCATGATGCGGGTATGGCCGGCCACCGACCAGTTGTGATCGGGGGCAAAGACCACCACCTCACCCACTTTATCCAGAGCTGTCTTGAGGGCTAACAGCCCTGGTGCATCAACACCGTCGTCGTTGGTGACCAGAATGTATGGCATTTCGGAGCCCCACAATTTTAATCCGCGCCGCCACCTCCAGGCGGCATAAAGTCCCCACGGAAGGCTCAAGTGTTCCCAGGCGCACAAAATAGGGCCGAACTCTGCTCATAGTGCACAAGGCCCTGCCTCTGGGTACTGAAAAGCAAGCCCCTTCACCTTGTGGTGGAGGGGGCTATAGATTCACCGTTTATACCCTAGCCCCGGTGAAAAAGCAACCTCTCTTTCCTGAAATGCGCTGCTTCTCGTCCTACCAGCATGGCCGTCGGCTCAGCTTCCTCTTCCTCCTTCTCCTCTTCCTTGTGAACCACGAATATTTGCACCTTGTTGCTCTCCGCCGAGTTCCCGGCAGCGTCGTAGGCCACCACATGGATCAGGTGGGTCTCGGTGTAGCCCAGGGTATTGGAAATGATGGTCATACCGCCTGAAAAGACCTGGGTGTAGTTGATAGCTTCGGTGACAACACCGTTGGGCAAGATGATGGGGTAAGTGCTGGTCGTGACCTGGGTGTAGGTAATAACCTGTTCTCCCACAGTGCCATCCGGGTTGGTGATGGGCACAGTGCTGGTGATAGCAAAGCCTTCTATGGGAATGGTGTCGGACATGACGATGACCCACTTCTCGTTATAGGGAGCCACTGTGCTGGTGTCTATAAGGCGGTTGTCCAGGTAGAACTCTACCCGGTCCATGGAGACGTTGTCTGTGGCATCGGCTTTGATGTTAACGTACTCGTCGTCCTCCATGACGTAGACCTTGCCGTCAGGGGGGTAGACCAGTTTCACCGTGGGAGAGATATTGTCTACGGTGACCTGGATGGTGGCGTCTTTGTAGTTCTGGTTGTTATCAACGACGCGCAGTTGCAGAGTATACAGGCCGTTGAGCTCACTCACGTCCCAATAATCCAGAGGGGCATTATCCCGCTGGTCATAATGATCGCTGCCAATCTGGATCCAGGCTGAGGGGTTGAGCCCCTCGCCGTACTCCAAACGCCAGAGTTGAAAGTTAGGCGATTTGGCATTGCCGACGATGACCGTCCCCCCGCTGATGTAGGCATAAGGTGGCGGTTGGATGATGGCCACATCCCCGGCCGTCAAATCAGGCCCGTAAATACTGTCATATTCAGTAGGAGGCTGAGGGATGCCGGCTTCACGGACCCAGTCGGCGGCCTCGGGTGGATAGATCTCATAGACGCGCTCTTCCACCAGTTCTGGAGGGGTGTAGACGGTAGCCAGCTTGCCCGTCTCCTTGTTGATGCGAAAAGCCTGATGAACGTCACAGTAGCCGGTGGGCTCTGTGCCCTCGATGAAGATCTCCTTGACCGGCGGGGGGCAGTGTTCCGTGGGCAACTTGCCCGACACCGGACAGACCATTTCCTCCACGATGCCAGGAGGACGGACAAAGTTCTCCACCGGCAGGGGCTCCAGGACCTTTTCCATAAAGTCGTGCCAGATGGGAGCCGCACCCAGGGAACCGGGGACGCGGTTCATGGGCTCATTGTTAGAGTTCCCCACCCAGACGCCGGTGACCAACTGGGGAGTGTAGCCGATGGTCCAGGCGTCACGCCAATTCTCGGTGGTGCCGGTCTTGGCTGCCACAGGTCGCCCCTCGATGTGTAGCTTGTTATTCTGACCAAAGGCGGCGATGCGAGCGTTGTTATCGGAGAGGATGTTGTTGATAAGATAAGCTAACTGCGGGCTCAGGACCTCTTTGACCTGAGGAGTGGTGTATTGCTTCAAGATGTTGCCGTCGGCGTCCTGGACCATCAAGATGGCCACCGGATCCAACTCGCGGTAGCCTGGGCGTCGCTTCTCGATAGGCACAGGCTGACCGGCCATCACGCCGCCGTTGGCAAAGACGCCGAAGGCGTAGACCATATCCAGAAGCCGCACCTCACCACCGCCCAAGGTGAGGCTCAACCCGTAGTAATCCAAATCCTTATTCAGGGTGTTGATGCCCATGCGGTGAGCGGTTTTGATCACGTTGCCCACTCCAACCATGTCCAGGACCTTGACAGCAGGAATGTTGTAGGACCGAGCCAAGGCTAGGCGTATCCGCTGGGGCCCGTGATATTTGCGCACACCTTCCCTGTCAGGGTAATTCTCTGGACACCAGGAGGGATCCTCAGGGTTGGGGCAAGTGCGCACGTCCATGATCATGGTGGCCGGTGTGTACCCCTGGGCAAAGGCGGTCACGTAAGTGAAGGGCTTGAAGGAGGAGCCGGGCTGGCGCTCGGCCAGAGCGACGTTTACGTTGCCGTCAATCTCCTTGTTCCAATAATCGAGGCTGCCTACCATGGCCAGGATTTCCCCGGTCTTGGGATTGATGGACACCAAGGCAGCATTGGAGACGTTGCGGTCTTCTTCATCTTCCTGTAGCTTCTTGATCCACCGGCGGGCGATCTCCTCGGCCAGCGTTTGCATCTCCATGTCCAGGGTGGTATAGACCTTGAGCCCGCCACGATAGACCAACTCGGGGCCAAACTCCTCTTCCAACAGTTTGGTCACATAGATGGAAAAGTGAGGAGCTTTGATGTCAAATCGGTCTCCGATGGAGCTGCGGACTTTGAGTTCCTTGTACTTGGCCTCCACACATTCTTCCGGGGTGATGTAACCGTGACGCAGCATAGCGTCCAAAACGAGGTGTTGACGCTCCCGCGCCTCCTCGGGGGCGTCAATGGGGTTGAGGGCCGGGAACTGGGGCAGGGCGGCCAGCATAGCTGCTTCGGCCAGGTCCAGCTCCTGCACATGCTTGTCGAAATAGACGTTGGACGCGGCCTCAATGCCGTAGGCAAAGTTGCCATAGTAGTTGTAGTTAAGATACCACTCCAGGATCTTGTCTTTGCCTTCTTTGCCCGGGTAGCGGCGCGATATCTCCAATGCCAGGATAGCTTCTTTGATCTTGCGGGAGAGCAGCCTTTTGGTACGTTCTTCCGGGGGGATCAGGACGTTTTTGACCAACTGCATGGTGATGGAGCTGCCACCCTGGAAAGCACGGGTGGCATAGGGCAGACGGAAGCCCAGCTTGCTCTCGGTTTGACGGGATAGGAGGGACCAGGCGGCGCGGGCGATACCCCGCAGGTTGATGCCTGGGTTCTCATAGAAGCTTGCGTCCTCGATGGCGATGGTGGCCTGGCGCAGGTGGAGGGGTATCTGATCCAGAGGTACGATGGTGCGGTCGCCCCGACGGGGGTCAAAGACTTCGTAGAGGAGATATTGACCGGTGCGGTCGTAGATTTTGGTGGTCTCGAACTCTTCCTGCTCGGTCTCAATGG
>JAOZOT010000754.1 GCA_029933115.1 Anaerolineae bacterium
ACCGGCGTTGTCGGCTTGTAATCGCGCCAGGTGCGCGGCCGGTTCGGCCTGTTGAACCTGCAAGCGTTCCGGTCGCTCCCGATGGGTCGCTGCTGCCCGCTGCGCTTTTTGCAGGTGCTGAGGTGCTTTCTTGAGCTTTTTCTGAGTTGCTGCCAAACGGCGACGGGCCTTGGCCAATTGACTGTGGGGCTTTTCCTCCCGGCCCTGGGCACGGTAGGTAGCTTCCAGACGAGTCACCTCGGCTTTCAGCCGAGTCACCTCTTTCGGCAACGCCTCTAACTGAGCCTTGACCGCCTCCTGTTTGTCCAATTGAGCGGCTAGCCAATCCTGGCGCTGGGCCACGGTCTTTTCCATCTCTTGCAGCCGCTGTTCCACCAGGTCCGTGCGTCGCCGTGGACGCCGACCCAGACGGTCTTCCACTGCGTGTACCATTTTCTGTAAGCGCGGCAGCGATACGGGATTGCGCGGATAATGAAAGCCTGTCAGGAACAAACGGCCATAGGTGAGAGAGGCTAAGGTCGCCAGGGCGGCATCATATCCCAACCCGACCTTATCGCCTTGCCAGCTAAACTCCGCGTCGGGAAAAGTGGTACCGGTATTACTGACGCGACGGGGAGCCAGGTCAAAGTCGATGATCAGAGGGAGGTTTTGCTGAAGAAGCAAGCGCACCTCTTGCTCGATGAAAGGCTGAGAGACCTGGTGCAATACCTGGGTGATCGCTTCCACTGTTTCCTCGTCGCAGGCGGCCAGCGTGTGGCTGACACCGGTATAATGGGCCAGAGAGACCGGCCCCCAGGCCCGAATAGCCGGCCAATCATGGGCCAGGGGATGAGGACCCTCGTTCAAATCCTTCAGGTGAGTGATGCCGGTCAGGATGCCCATGAGGAAGGTCAGCACTTTGGCCTGAGGCGTATGAACGACGCTTTTTTGAGGAAGGGGTACTTGGCTGAGTTTCTGAATCAGACCGATCTCGTGGGCGAACTCGCCCCAGGCTATCATCAGGGCATGCTGGGTGAACATACCTTGCGGCAGTTCCGCCATGCGGCTCAATCCGCGATCCACACCGGCGCGGGCAATGTCCAAGGGCGATTGCGACCAGGGTGGTCTGTTCAAGGCATTGACGGTCTCTTGGAGCAGCCAAATGCCCCCCACTCGCACAGCCGGAGCATGGGCCGGGTTGGAGGTCACAGTGGCCGGAGCGCCCCAAACAGGTCTCCATACCGTCGGCATGGCCCCACCATTCATGGGCGGTGACATCCACGAGTTGGCCTCCACTTGGTGAGAAATGGGAAGTACAAACGGCCGGTTCGCATTGCCTGTTCCGGCTGACCGGCCAGGCAACCCTTGGACATTAGGAATCACTTGTGGTATACTCATGGTAAGCCCTCCTTGCTTTGTAAGAATCTTTTTGGGACTTGCCAATTGTACCACAAGCGGGAGGGCTTTGCTATTGGTAAGGTTCAGTTTCTGGACTTTGGCAACGCTTCCCCATTACGTTGCACATAATTTACGCTA
>JAOZOT010000021.1:0-8593 GCA_029933115.1 Anaerolineae bacterium
AGCTCCCCTGGGTCAGTTGTGACGGCTCCCCCGGCTACACCGGGGGCTTCTCGGCCCTATCCTCGCGATGTGGGTAAAGTCAAGACGCCTCCTGTTTGGACATAGACCCTCCCGCAGATTGCGAACCCTGCGGGAGGGTGGTATACTTCTTCGACGCTTTTGAAACATACCTCCAGGCCGAGAAGGCTGCCACCTTCGACCCTCGCCCCCCCGGACCTGAAGGCAAGTGACCCGAACTTGACGGCCTGGGAGAGTGTGGTAAACTATACATTGGGAGGACCAAGGTGATTGTAGCTGGTGTGGACGTAGGAGCACTGTCTACAGATACAGTGATTCTCAATGGAGATGGCGAGATTCTGGCCTATAGCATCGTCAACACCGGAGCCACGGCCACGCGGGCGGCCCGAAGGTCCTATACCCAGGCGCTGGCTCTGGCCGGTCTGGCAGAGAGCGATGTGTCCTACGTCATCTCCACCGGCTATGGGCGGCGAGCGGTGCCGTTCGCCGACGCCCAGGTCACAGAGATCACCTGCCACGCCCGAGGAGCCCGTTTCCTTTTCCCCGAGACGCATACCGTCATTGACATCGGCGGACAGGACAGCAAAGTAATCAGAGTGACCCCGTCGGGCAAGGTGCTGGATTTCGTCATGAACGACAAATGTGCGGCCGGCACAGGGCGTTTCCTGGAAGTTATGGCCAAAGCCTTGGAGATAAAGCTGGAAGAGATGGGCGAGCGGTCTTTGCAGGCCGGTCACCCGGTGACTATCAGCAGCACGTGCACCGTTTTTGCCGAGTCAGAAGTAGTGTCGCGCATCGCTGAGGGGCAAGCCACAGCAGATATTGTGGCCGGCCTCCACGCAGCCATCGCCAATCGCATCAGCACCATGTTGAAGCGAGTGGGGATGCAGGAGCAAGTGACTATGAGCGGTGGGGTGGCCAAGAACATCGGCGTAGTCAGAGCCATTGAGGAGAAGATCGGAGTCCGGCTGAATATCTACCAGGAGCCCCAGATTGTGGGGGCCCTGGGAGCAGCGCTGATTGCATTGGAGAAAAAGTAGTTTCCAATCTGAAAACCTTATCCACGGTTACACGCAGGCTTACCCAATATGTTGAGGAGGCGTCTATCGCTAGAGTGACTGTATCTACAGAAGCACCCGTTGAACGAGGTTTCCTGGTGGGCATAGAACTGAAGAACCGGGGGGCTCCCTCGCCAGATGGCCGCTGGCCTGTGGAGGACTCTTTGGCGGAACTGGCTCAACTGGCCCGCACGGCCGGCGTTGAAGTGGTGGGCCAGACCTATCAGCGTCTGGAATCCATCAACCCGGCCACCCTCATTGGCAAGGGCAAAGTGGAGGAATTGGTCGAATATCGCCGCAAGCTGGACTATGACGTCCTCATCTTTGACGAAGAACTTTCACCCCGCCAGCAGCGCAACCTGGAGGAGGCCCTGGGCGAGAGCGTCAAAGTTCTGGACCGCACGGCTCTCATTCTGGACATTTTCGCCCACCATGCCCACACCCGCGAAGGAGCCCTCCAGGTGGAACTAGCCCAGTACGAGTATCGGCTTCCCCGCTTGACACGCCGGTGGACCCACCTGGCCCGCCAGGCTGGAGGCGGGGCGGCGCGTGGAGGAGTGGCCGGGGTAGGACTGCGGGGGCCAGGCGAAACCCAGCTCGAGACCGACCGGCGGGAGATCGGCCGGCGCATCGCCCGCCTGAAGCGAGAGTTGGAACAGGTGCGCACCCATCGTCGAGGCTATCGCCGCCGTCGCCAGAAGGCTGCCATCCCGGTGGTGGCCATTGTCGGCTACACCAACGCCGGCAAATCAACTCTGCTCAACGCTATCTCCGACGCCGATGTGCTGGTCGAAGACAAGCTCTTCGCCACCCTCGACCCCACCACGCGGCGAGTGACCCTGCCAGAAGGCCGGGAGGTCCTCTTCACCGACACGGTGGGCTTCATCCAGAAGCTCCCTACAACCCTGGTGGCCGCATTCAGGGCTACCTTGGAGGAAGTGGCTGAGGCCAACTTGCTCCTGCACGTGGTGGATATAACGCATCCCAACGCCCTGGAGCAGAGCCGGGCTGTGGAGGAGACCCTGGCCGAGATTGAAGCCACGGGCAAACCGGTGGTAGTAGCTCTCAACAAGATTGACAAACTGAAAAACCCCTCTCTGATACAGGAATTGGTGGCCGAATTCCCCAACAGCCTGGCTATCTCCGCCAGGGAGAGACTGGGGCTCACAGAGCTTCTGAGCCGCGTGGAAACGGTGTTGAACCAAGAGTTGGTGTACGTCACCGTTTGCATCCCCTACCACGAGGGTAGCCTGGTGCCCCTTTTCCACCGGCAAGGCACAGTTGAGAAGGAAGAACACAGCAAAGAGGGGACAATCCTGGCCGGACGGTTGCCGGCCAGATACCTGGAGGCCTTCCGCCGCTATCTGATCTGACAGCGTGTCTGAAAAATACTCGCAGTGGCGACTTGAGTCGCTAACGACCGGTGCTCTGAGGCTAAAAACGACTGAAGTCGTTACTACGAGCGCCGCCCTCTGAATTTTCAGACACGCTCTGAGATTGGCAGTCGGGGGGCAACTTCAATAGAGCCAAGTCGCCACTACGAACCCCATAGCGAGGAGATATATGCGCGTCCTGATAAAGGTTTCAATTGCTGTCACGTTGGCTTTGAGTGTGATTATTGCCTCGTATGCTGCGGGCTTTGGCACCCACTGGTGGCTGAACAAGGATAACCCCACCGCCGAAGAGGTGGAGTATTTCACCGTTTTCTGGGAAGCCTGGCATATCCTGGAAAGAGACTTCTATGGCCAGTTGCCTACTGCCCAGCAGATGACTTATGGAGCTATCCGCGGCGTTCTGGCTACCCTGGATGACCCTTACACCACCTTTGTCGAGCCCAAACCGCGCCGACTGGAGAAGGACGATCTGCGCGGCAGCTTTGGAGGGATAGGGGCCTGGGTCAGCAAACGCGAAGACGGAGCCATTGTCCTCAAACCGATGGAAGGTAAACCCGCCCGGCGGGCGGGCATCCTGGAAGGCGACGTTGTTATCAAAGTTGATGACCAGGAGATCACCCCTGACATGTCGCTGGAAGATGTGATCCTCCTCATCCGAGGCCCCATCGGCACCGTGGTCAAGCTGACGATTTCACGGGCCGGTCACCCCGAGCCTCTCGTCTTTGAAATCACCCGCGAAAAAGTGGAGACGCCTACGGTCACCTGGCGACTTCTGGACGAAGACCAGGGGCTGGGTTACGTCAGCATCTCCCTCTTCACCGAACGGACGGACAAAGAGCTAGAGACGGCTTTGGAGGATCTGAAAGCCAAGGGTGCCACCCACCTAATTCTAGACCTGCGCAACAACAGTGGTGGCCTGCTGCAGACGGCTATCAACGTAGCCAGTCAATTCATCCCAGACGGCATAGTCCTCTACGAGCAGCGGCGCGATCAGGAGGAGAAATCTTATCCTGTGCGGCGAGGGGGAAAAGCCACCGACATCCCTCTAGTCGTCCTGGTCAACGCGGGCACAGCCAGCGCCTCCGAAATTGTAGCCGGCGCCATCCAGGACTCTGGGCGGGGCATCCTGATCGGCGAGAACACCTTCGGCAAAGGCTCAGTCCAACTGGTCTATGACCTGAGTGACCAGTCGTCCCTCCACGTTACTGTGGCCCACTGGCTTACCCCCAACCGGCACGAAATCACCGGCAACGGCCTCACCCCGGACATCGTTGTGCCGCTCACCGAAGAAGACCGCGCCCAGGGTAAAGACCCCCAGTTGGACCGCGCCATAGCTTATTTCAACACGAGGGCTATGCATAACTCCTGGGATAGAGAGGCTGGAAACAGGGACTTTGCAGGCATAAAAGAGGGGGCACAGGCGTACAAATGAGCAGACAGCACTGCCTCAAAGCCAGGACCGTTCGCAACGGCAGTTCAGCCTCCCACAAGGAAAGGGGAGAAAAAAAGAGCCGAATCGCTTGGCGATTCGGCTCTTTGCTTTAGGCACTGAGCAGGCCCTTCTTCTCCAGGAACTTCACCGGGTCCACAAAATGCTTGTCCAGGCCCAGGGTCCTGGCATCCAGCCCAAAAGCAACGCCCATCAACTGGGTGAAGTAGATGATAGGCAGGTTAAAAGTCTCATTGTATTCCTTCTCGATTTGCTGCTGACGCGCGTCAAGGTTAATTTGGCACAAAGGACAGGCCACGATGACGGCTTCTGCTCCCACCGCTTTAGCGTTGTGCAGCACCTTGCGGCTCATCCCCAGGGCAATGGGAAGCTGGGTGATGCCCAGCGAAACGCCACAGCAGTCAGTCTTGTAAGACCAGTCGAGGGATTCCGCGCCCAGTGTCTCCACCAGACGGTCCATGTTGGTTGGGTATTCGTAATCTTTTGCTTTGGTGAGTCGAGGCGGCCGGGTGATGGCACAACCGTAATAGCAGACCACCTTCAAATTTTTCAGGGGCCTGGTCACTTTCTCGGCCACTGCTTCGTATCCCACCCGCTCGGTGATAGTGGTCAGCAAGTGGTCCATTTTCAGTTCTTTGGAAGGCAGGTAGCCCGTCTGGGCCTGGACCTTCTCAGCCAGTTCCTCGTCCTCGGTCACAGCTTGGATAGCGGCCCGGAAGCGTTGGAAGCAGGAAGGGCAAGGGAAAGTCATGTAGGTATGCCCCTCCCGTTCCATCTGGGCCAGGGTACGCATGGGCAACACCGCAGCCAGGACATGGTCTGTGGAGTGAGCCGGGGTGGTGCCACAGCAGCACCAGTTCTTCGGCTCCTGAAGAGTCCATCCCAGGGCCTTTGTCACCGCCAGGGTGGACATGTGATATTCTTTGGACGTGCCGTGCAAACTACAGCCTGGGTAGTAGGCAATGGTCTTGGGGTCTGTCACCGCCGGGGAAACAGGCCCCGTCTTCGGCGGCTTGCCCCGGCTGGGGATAGGGCTCAGCTTGCCGGCGCGGAACATTTTGAGAGCCATGCCCATATCTTCGCGGAAGAGTTGCCTAAAGTCCAACTCCCCTCGCAAGAATTGGCGCAAGTAAAGTTCGCCCATCAGCCCCAGCTCATACATCCTCCCAAAGAGGCCGATTTCCCGCAAGGTGGCTTTGTAGAAATCAGGCACAGCCGGCACTTTTGGTTTGATCCCCTCTCGCCGGGCCATGATGCGGAAGACATCCATGATGGCCGTGATGTTGATGCCTTGGGGACAGCGAGTGGCACAAGTCTCGCAGATGGCGCACAGCCAGATAGTTTTAGAATTGAGGATCAGGTCCTTCTGGCCGAACTGGGCCGCGCGCAGGAGTTGATTGGGCGTCAGGTCGAAATGCTCGGCCACGGGACAGCCGGCCGTGCATTTTTTGCATTGATAGCACAGGTAGACGTTCTCGCCACACTCCTGTTGGATGTAGCGGGCCAGGTCAGTTTGAAGGGTTACGCTCATGACCAGGTCCTTTCAGGGTATCATAGGCCTGCCGCTTCTAACACGGCCGGCACCTTCTCCTCCCAGCCGATGGCCATAATGTGCACGCCTTGGCACATATCCTTCATCTCTTTGATCAGGCGAGCCGCGATCTCGATGCTTTTCTCCACCCGATCAGGAGCATCGGCCATCTCCTCGATGAGAGGCTCGGGCACGTGCACACCGGCCACGTTGGCGTTCATAAAGCGGGCCATACCGGCGGATTTCAGGAGCACAATCCCTACCATGACCGGAACGTTCAGGTGCTTGATCTGATTCATGAAATCCTCGAACTTTCGGGGATCGTACACTGCCTGAGTTTGAAAGAACTGGGCTCCGGCCTTGACCTTTTTCTCCATCTTCATTATCTGCGGACCCAGAGGGTTGGCTCCGGGTGTCACCACGGCTCCCAGGCAAAAATCCGGGTTACCCTTGAGTGCCTGCTTGGCCAAATCGCGTCCCTGCTGCAATTCAGACGCGGCATGCAGGAGGGAAACCGAATCCAGGTCAAAGACCGGCTTGGCTCCTGGGTGATCGCCCAAAGAGACATAGTCGCCGGTAAGACACAGAACGTTCCTAATCCCCAGCACGTAAGCGCTCAGAAGATCGGATTGTAGGGCTATGCGGTTGCGATCTCGACAAGTTATCTGGAAGACCGGCTCTAATCCCCTCTCCTTAAGGAGGTGACAGATAGCCAGAGAGCCCAGCCGCATCACCGAGCTCTGTTGATCGGTTACGTTGATAGCGTCCACTTTACCGCGCAGGAGCTCAGCCTGTTCCAGCAGCGCCTCGATGTTAACACCTTTAGGGGGACCGATCTCCGAAGTCACTGCGAATTTGCCGGACGCGAATATCTCCGAAAGCTTCATAGTCGTAGTGGTCTCTCCTTTCCTTCAGCTAGGCTCAGGGCTACAGCGGTGGCCTGCCCTCATACCGGCGCCAGCTTGGGCCGGTGATCAAGTTATAGCAGTTACGCAAAATCTGGAAGACAACCCTGGGGACCTCACGGAGCAAGGGTTCGTCCTTTCTAAAGAGGGTCTCAAAGATGGATGGGCTCTCGAGCCGACCTGCCACCATGTTCTCCCAGGCGGAGGTCCCATATAACCGCCAATCGGGCGGCCCTTCATAGTTATTGGTCAACAAATCAATCCGATGGAGCCGATTAGTGCTCTCCCAAATCTCATCCCACACACAGCGCTTGCTGATGTCCACCTCACAGTGGCCATCCATAGCCCCTCCACAAGGGCCGTTGCGCTGGCTTTTGGGACAGCGCATGGGGCAGATAAAGCCCGTGTGACTCAGCACACAATTTCCGCAAGATTGGCAATCGAAAAGCCACTCTTTCATCTTCCTCTCAACGAGGAAAAAGGCTTGGGAAAAGATTCGATTTTGAAAGGCTCTCTCGAGTATTGCATCTACTGACATTCAGGTATCTCCTCTATAGCAAATTTCTTTAATCGGCGTAATAGATCTCTCCCAGCACCGAAAATTGGTCTTTGGAGAGACCTACTATGCCAAATTTGTAATCTGCTGAGCTATTATTTCCTTTTCTGTAACTGTTTCTCCACCCGGGCCAGCAATTCAGCAGGCTTGACGGGTTTATCAATGTAATCCTCGGCTTCCAAGGTAAAGCCCCGACTCACGGATAGCGTAGTTTCTCCCACCCTCTGAGAGAAGCTGGTCAGCATCAAAACCGGAATCTGGGCAAATTCGGGATTACTTTTGAGTTCGTCGCAAACGGTGAAGCCGTCCTTGAGAGGCATGATGACGTCCAGCAGGATCAGGTCCGGCTTTTCTTCCCGCACTTTGCGCAGGCCTTCCTCTCCGTCAGAAGCCACGATTACTTCATAGGGCACGCTTTCCAGCACCTTGCGTGTGGCGTACACAAAGTCAAAGTCATCGTCAATGATCAGGATTTTGGCACGTGGTTCCATCATTTCCTCCTAAATTCTCTCAATCTCAAATGCATCTTTAGACCTGGTAGCTCTGCACTCAATCGTGGTTGGGCAGGCTGCCCCACCCGATCACTTGCCCACGTTTACGTGCGGACTTACCTTAGACCTGAGGCCTGGGCAAAAGGCCGGCGCGCTCTGTTATTTCAGGGACGGCCTCCTCCCACTCGATGGCCATCAGATGGATGCCGGCTACACCGGGGATCTCCCGCACCTGCTGGATGATTTCGACACAGATTTGGATGCCCTCCTCCTCCCGTTTCTCTTTGGGGCTCTCCTTCATGCGTCTCACCATCTCGTCGGGGACGTCCATGCCAGGCACAAACTTGGCCATGTAACGCGCCGCCCCCAAGGTCTTGATAGGGCTCACCCCGGCCAGGATGTAGACCTTCTCGTGCAAACCGAGGTCACACACCTTCTTCATGAACTCGGCGAATTTGGGGACGTTGAAGACGATTTGAGTCTGGATGAAATCCGCGCCGGCAGCTACCTTCTTGGCCAAGCGGTGAGGGCGGTACTCGAAGGGGTCCGCAAAAGGGTTAGCCGCCGCACCGATGAAGAAGCGTGGTTCTCGCCCCTCCATCTCCTCTCCACATTCGAAGCGTTTCTCATCGCGCATGGCCTTGACCATCTGTAGCAACTGCATCGAATCGAGGTCGAAAACGTTCTTCGCTCTGGGATGATTGCCGAACTTCTGGTGGTCACCGGTCAGGCACAAAAGGTTTTTTATACCCAGGGCCGCCGCTCCCAGCAGATCGGCCTGAATGGCGATGCGGTTGCGGTCACGACAAGTCATCTGAATAGTGGGTTCCAATCCCAGTCCCAGGAGCATGGTGCCCACGCTGATGGAAGACATGCGCACCACTGCCGTCTGGCAGTCAGTGATGTTGACGGCGTCTACATGGCCCTTGAGATAGCCTGCTTTTTTTTCGATGACCTCTCGGTCAGCGCTTTTGGGCGGCCCCAGCTCGCCCGTGGCCGCGAAATGGCCAGCGGCTAAGACTTTTTCCAGGTTGCTACCGGCTTTCATATCCCATCCTCCCTCAAACTGGCTTGGCAGATTCCAACTCAATTCAGTTCTGCTCAAGCTCCCCGGGCTTTGCCATGCAAGCCCACCATCAAGAGCCGCGGTCTACTGAGGCTTGATAGGCAGGGTAAAGACGAATCGGCTC
>JAOZOT010000021.1:8693-20329 GCA_029933115.1 Anaerolineae bacterium
ATCAAGAGCCGCGGTCTACTGAGGCTTGATAGGCAGGGTAAAGACGAATCGGCTCCCTTTGCCCTCGGCGTAAGGGCTTTCGGCCCAGATTTTCCCCCGGTGAGCCTCGACGATTCTCTTGGCGATGGACAATCCCAACCCCGTCCCTTTGGTGGTGCGGGCATCGCGCCCCCGAAAAAAGTCCTCAAAGATGTGGGGCAGATCGTCGGCGTGGATGCCCGGTCCGGTGTCAATGACCTCGATCTGACATTGTTCATCCTCGCTTGTCACCCGAAGCGTCACCCGGCCTCTTTCGGGTGTGAACTTGATGGCGTTGCCCAACAGGTTGTTCAAAGCCTGTTGCAGGCGATTGGGAGCAGCGTAGATGGTAGGCAACTCCTCGGGTATCTCTACCCGCAGCTCCATCTCTTTCTCCTCAGCCAGAGCGCGCATATCTTCCACAGACTTTTTCACCACCTCAGAGAGAGAGGTTTCTTCGAATTCTCGCTCGATTTGGCCCGCCTCGATACGGGAGACATCAAGGAGATCGCCGATCAATTCCAGGAGCTCCTCGATGCGATGGCTGCTGCGGGTCAGCATCTCCCGCTGTTCTTCGTTGATCTCGCCGGCAAAGCCGCCCAGGATCACTTGCAGGTAGCTCTCCACGGCCACGATGGGAGATTTCAGGTCGTGGGAGACCATGCCCATAAAATAAGTCCGCATCCGATCCAGTTCGAGCAGCTTCTCGTTGGTCTCCTTCAGTGCCTTGGACTCGCTCAGAAGGCGGTCTTTCAGAGCGACTACCTCTCTCTGCCGTTTCCTCAACTCCCCGGCAATAGCGGTCATCATGTAAGCAGAAAAGTACAGGGTAGTGACAAAGGTTACGAAAACGGTCAGGATGTATACTTCCCGGCGATACAGATCGGCGGCGACAAATCCCTCCAGGTGCACGTGAGGGATAACAGCAAAGTACTCCAGACCAACCAGGGAGCCAAAAAGTAAAACGGCCAGGGTGGCCAACCGGTACACTGTCTGATAGGGAAGCAACAGGGTGGCCCCGATGATGTGAAAGATGAAGTAGAAGAGAAAAGGGTTCTCTATACCCCCGGTAAAATGAAGGAGCACCGACAGGGCCACCAGGTCAACGGCGCTCTCCACGGTGGCGAACTTTCTGGCTCGCGATATCAGGTCGGAAAAACCCTCTTCGGGAACAAACCTCTTGATCCAAAACTGGAACAACAGGTTATAGGCAGCGATGCAGGCGGCGATGAGGTACACAGGCGTAGTGGGGAAGCCGATGTGGAAGACATGGCCGGCAAGGAGTGTCACGACTACCACACCGCTCACCGCCATCCATCGGAAGGTGATGGAGTAGTGGAGTCTCCGCAGCAACGCGGTCTCTTCGGGGGTGTACTCAAGGGCCAGTTCTCCACCGGCCCAAAAGTCCCTCAGCTTCTCTCGGGTCTCCTTGAGGCGGGAGGCGACTATGTCCGCCAGTCTGGCCATCACCTTCTGGCCTATGCGGGCATCGCTGTCCAGCAGGCGACGCAGGGCAGCCCCTTCGATAACGATGACCTTGGCCGTTCGGACACATCTGGCCGATAAGGTTAAAACGTGGGGCTTCACCAGCGCGGACCAGCCAAAGACCTCGCCCGCAGTCAAGACCTCGATAGTGATCAGTTTGGGCGCGACATGAGGGCCCAGGTCTAATTGGGTCTCCAGGGCAATTTCCCCGCCCTTGACGATATACAGGTTGCGCGCTGATTCGCCTTCCTCAAAGATGATCTCTCCAGCCCTGTATTCCTCCTCCCGACTCAGGCTGGCAATCTTTTCTAATTCACTATCGGATAACCTCTCGAAAAGGGCGGCCTTCTTCAGGGCCTGCATCAAAGCCATCTGTTCCCCTCTCCCTCGCCGGCCCCACCGTGAGATGAATTTTATCACATCTGTAGCATTTGTGCAAGAAAGCACAAATCAGGAGGCTGCTTCCAACCGTAGGTCTTCCCTCACGATGCGGCGTGGGCCGCCGTCGCGGCCGGTAGACCAGTCCTTGACCGGCTTGATTTGCATCATAAGGTCCAGCTTATCCAGAGCTTTGAGACGGTCGTAGATGAGTTGCCAGGCGCAGTCAATGTCAGGGTCAATCTCGCATTTGCCGTTTTGCGAGCCCCCGCAGGGGCCGTTGAGCAGGCTCTTGGAGCAGCGGGCGATGGGGCAGATGCCGCCGGTGAGAGCCAGCACGCAGTCGCCGCAGGCCTGACAGCGTTCCGCCCAGACGCCCTGCTCGGTGGGCTGACCCAGAAAGGTGGTGTTGAGACCGGGTAGGGTGAGCTTCTCCGGGAACTGCTCGGTCAAAGTCTGCACGCCGATGCCGCAGGCCAGAGACAGGATGACATCGGCTTCTTTGATCTGCTCGGCTACCTCCTCGTTGTATTCGTACTCACACTGGCGCTGCACCGTGGCTTCGAGGAACTCTTTGTTTTGGCCATCGAGCTTGGTAGCCATGCGCAACGAAGAGGCCAGGATGCCTACCTCCTTTTCTCCGCCGGCAAAACAGACGGTAACACAGGTGCCGCAGCCGACTATCAGAATCTTCTCATAGTCGGCGATCATGGCCTTGATCTCGTCAAGAGGCTTTTGTTCGGCTACAATCATGCTGAACCTCCATTTCGGTTACTCCTACTCAATGTCAAGCAGCGGGATCTCAAGTCTATGCTGTTTCTCTCAACCCAATGAGTCCTGTAAAGTTCAGTCCGAAATGCCTGGCTGTATCTCGCCCCAGTCGTTCATCAATGATGAGTAGCTCAGCTCTTAACTCGACAGCAAGAGCAATAGCTTCTGATTCACCTTCGTCCAAGTATTGGAGCAGGGATTGGACCAGCCGTGTGTTAGCAACTTGATGTCTTTTGATCCACCCGGCGTTCTCAACTTCTGTCGAGCCTGGTTGTCCCGCGCCGTTAATCACAACCTCTCGCCAGACAGCTTCAGGGATGTGGACTTTGCCGTACAGTTGTTTAAGCAGATCAAGTTGCCGAATCGAAGCTAGGCCAACCAGTGGCGAGGCATTGCTAACGACGATCATATCCGTCCTAATCTTCTCAGAGTTTCAAGATCCTCTTCATAGTCTTCAATATCGTAGTGGACGACAATGCCTCTGCTTCCCAAAAGCTGCTGAAATTCCCAAATCGTCATTGCTGCCAGGCTTCTTGCTTTTCCGAAGGAGAGTTTGCCTTCTTCAAAAAGGTGGATGGCTAACTCTTTCCTCAGGTCATCGAGAGTCATCCGCGTCGCATATATCACTTCGCGCGGGATTTCAAGAGTAGCTACCGTCGTTTTCATCTTTTCACTTTTCTCTGCCAATCTGCTTTCTGTGCAAAGTGACCACGGACTGCTCACTTCTTTCCACGAATGCAAATTTCATCCCCTGCTGCTATTTTACGTCGTTTCAGCGGAACTTCCATCCCCTAGCGGGTTCGGTCCCAGCGCCCGAATGCGCTCCGTCATTTCGGTGGCGATTTCGGCGAAGCGAGCTCCTTCGGCCGAGGAGAGAAAGTACATCTCCAATCGCTCGCCGCCCAGGCCGATTTCATCGAGCAGCTTTTTGGCATAGTTCACCCGTCGCTCGGCGTTGACATTACCATCCAGGTAATGACAGGTTCCCTTCAGTCAGCCGGCCACAAAGACGCCGTCGGCTCCTCGCTCGAAGGCTTTGAGCGCGTACAGAACGTCGAACTTGCCTGTGCAGGGCAACTTCACGATTTTGACGTTGGTCGGGTACGAGAGGCGCATCGAGCCGGCCAAGTCGGCGGCTGCGTAGGCACAGTAATGACAGGCAAAGGCCAGAATCTGGGGTTCAAATTCGGTCATAGGTCACTCCCTTTCGGCAAACTCGCCCAGATGACGTAATTGGTTGTGCATCTCATCGGCTGTCAGTGTGTTGAGCAAGCGTAGTATCCGATGCAGCATTTCACCAAACGGAATCTGGTTGGTCACAATGATACCACTGTGCTCTCTACCTTCCTGATATCGCTCTTTGAACAATGGTATGTAATGCCTGGCATTGCAGGTCAATATTGCCCGCCCTTGTGCAGCAGCAAAATCCAAATGCGCAGAATCCGGGAGCTCAATGTTGCCAACCTCATAAGCCGATACAGCGTCGAACTCACGGTCTCGGAGTGCCTTGGCTAGTTTGGGTGTTATGTCCTCGTCGGTGTAGAGTGCAATGAAGAGCTTATCTCTAGAGCTTGGCACAAGGCTTCCTCATTCTGCCGGATGTAGTCTTCAATCTCCTGGGTGTGCTCGTGGTAGTAACTCAGGGCATCGTAAACCTGGGCGATAGTGAGCGTTGGGTAATCGTCGGCGATCTGAGTTGGCGTGTCCCCTAGCTTCGTCCGTTCGACGATGGTCCGCACACTGATCCCAGTCCCTTTGACCAGAGGTTCTCCGCCCCGCACCCCTTCGATACGCACAATACGGGGATGCGCTGGTAGGGTAGTGAGGGTCTGAGTCAGCATTTGTTCTATCTTCTGGATATGCTTTTTCAAGACACCAAGTTCCTTGTGAATCTGCCGCAACTCTGTTTCAGCCATTCCTGCCAGTACTCCTGGTCGCTGTTGAGAGCGATAGCCTGTTCGATTTCATCGGTGTGTTCGTAGTAGTAGCTCAAAGCATCGTATACCTGCTCCGCGGTGAGATCGTAGTTTTCCAGGATGTAGTCCAGGGAACGCCCTATCTTGAAATGATCTACGATGATCCACACCGGTATCCGCGTGCCGATGAAGACCGGTTGACCACCTCGCACGCCTGGTACACGCTCGATATGCGGATGCTCGGTCTCGACCCGCTTTGGCTTCTCAGTGACATAGGGTTTCACCAATTCGCGCAGCTGATGTAGCTCTGCCATAAGAGTATCCAATTGTCGGTACACCAGTTTTGCATCTAATGTCTGAGCTCCCATTAAATCCCACCTCCACAACATCAAGTGACAGCCACCATTATCCTACGCTACCAACGCTAACTCAAATAACGCTTCCTCCTTGGCAATCACTTGCTCGTCGCGATAGTGCTGCAATTGGATGGCTTTGGCCGGACATTCGGCGGCACAGGAGCCGCAGCCCTGGCAGGCGGCAGCCGCAATCTCGGCCGCGCCCAGGATGCCCCCCGCTCCCACCTTGGAGGGGTTCATCCGTGGCACGTCGTAGGGACAGATGCGCACGCAGGTCAGACAGCCGGTGCACTTTTCCTCGTCCACCACGGCCACCATCCCGCCCACCTGGAGCACATCTTTGGAGAGGATGGTCGTGGCCCGGGCGGCCGCGGCATTGGCCTGAGCGATGGCCTCGTCAATGAACTTGGGGTAGTGAGCGGCGCCGCAGAGGAAAAGGCCCTCCGCCGGAAAGTCCACCGGACGCAGCTTGACGTGGGCTTCCAGGAAGAAACCTTCCAGAGCGCAGGAGAACTTCAGGAGCTCGGCCAGTTCCCGGCTGCCCTCGGCCGGCACCATCGCTTCGGACAGGACCAACAAATCCGGCTCCAATACGATAGGAGTCTGCAGAATTGGGTCGTTGACGGTCACTTGCAACTGTCCATTGTTCCTCTGCACCTGGGGCTTGTTCTCGTCGTCGTAACGCAGGAAGATCACGCCTTTCTCTCGCGCCTGAGTGTAGAGAGCCTCCTTGAAGCCATAGGTGCGCATATCTTTGTAAAGGATGTAAACGCCGGTCTCCGGGTTGCGCTCCTTGATGGCCATAGCGTTCTTGAGGGCTACCGTGCAGCAGACGCGGCTGCAATAAAAGTCAGGGGCATCATCGCTGCCGTCGTCCCAGGGGCCGACGCATTGTATCATAACCACAGAGCGACAAGCATCAAGGGTCATGGCGGCCAATTCCCCTTCTGCTCCCTCTGGCTCGTCGCTCTTCGCCAGAAGCTGCTCCAAATCACCCTGGGTGACGACTTGGCTGTCCTGTCCCAGCAGATAGGCGCTGCCCCGGTACTCCCGCCCACCGGTGGCCACGATGGTCACTCCGTGCTCGATGAGGCGCTGGGTGGGATCGTCCACGCCGGCCACTGTGGTCTTGAAATTGCCCACGAAGCCACTGGATTTGACCACTTCGTAGCCGGTCAGCACCTCGATGCGCGGGTTGCCTCGGACCTTAGCCACCAGTTCTCTCAGGTAAGCCTGAGGGTCGCCGCCATCGGCAGTGTAATAAATCTGGCGCAGTCGCCCACCCAGCTCACGCTCCCGTTCCACCAGATAGACCCCGAAGCCCTGCTCGGCCAGGTTCAAGGCCGCCGCCATACCGGCCACACCACCGCCTATCACCAGGGCCTCGTGGCTCAAGCTCTGGGGCTCGGTGTAGAGGGGCATCAGCAGGCGCGCACGCCCCACAGCCATGCGCGTCAGGTCTTTGGCCTTGGCTGTGGCCGCCTCAGGCTCGTTGGAATGCACCCAGGAGCATTGGTCGCGGATGTTAGCCATCTCGAACAGATAGGGGTTCAACCCGGCCTCGCGGATAGTGTCGCGGAAGAGGGGCTCGTGGGTACGCGGCGTGCAGGATGAAACGATGACCCTGTTCAACTTGTGCTCGGCGATGCGCTCCTGAATCAGCTTCAGCGAGTCGGCCGAGCAGGTGTAAATGGTGTTCTCAGCGTGGACCACGTTGGGCAAGGTCTTGGCGTACTCGACGACCTCGTTCACATCCACCACGCCGGCGATGTTGGAGCCGCAGGAGCAAATAAAGACCCCAATGCGTGGCTCCTCGTCCTCGGCCAACTCGATTTCAGGTGGATAGACCTTTTCCTCGACCAGTGTCCCCCTGGCCCTACCGATGACGCTCAGAGCGGCCGCGGCGGCACCCGAAGCCTCGGTGACGCTTTCGGGGATGTCCTTGGGCTCGGCGAAAGCGCCGCAGACGTAGACTCCAGGCCGGCTGGTCTCCACCGGTTTGAAGGGCTCGGTGTGGCAGAAGCCCCATCCGTTCAATTCGATGCCCACGGCCTCGGCCAGGGTCTGGGCGTCGGCCGCTGCTTCCATGCCCACGCTGAGGACGACCATGTCAAAACGTTCGTTGCCCAATTGACCGTCTTCGGTCTGGTATTGGAAAAGGATGTCCCTGGTCTGGGGGTCTTCCTTCAGCGCTGAGAGGCGACAGCGGGTGTACTTGATGCCCAGCTCTTTGCCTCGCTCAAAATAGGCGTCAAAGCCCTTGCCGAAGGCCCGCATGTCCATTTGGAAGATGTGGCACTCCAGGCCCGGCACGTGCTCCATGGCCAGCATAGCCTCTTTGGTAGCGTACATGCAGCACACGGAGCTACAATAATCGTGCTCCTGGTCGCGGGAGCCCACACATTGTATCCAGGCAATACGCCGGGGTTCTTTGTGATCCGAGGGTCGGGTAATGTGCCCGCCCGTAGGTCCTGAGGCCGAGAGCAACCGCTCGAACTGCATAGAGGTTACCACATTGGGATAACGCCCGTAACCCAATTCAGGGGATAGCTCGGCATTATATAACCGGTAACCGGGAGCCAAGATGACAGCCCCTACCTGCAATTCCTCTTCGTAGGGAGCCTGCTGGTGGTCAATGGCTCCGGCCTTGCAGGCCAGCACGCATTGATAGCACTCGGAGCAAAGGCCGCAGCGCAGGCAGCGCAGGGCTTCGGCGCGAGCCTGCTCTTCGGTCAGACCCAGTTCCACCTCACGGAAGTCGCCGATGCGTTCCTCGACCGGGGCAGTGGGCATGATCTCCCTGGGGCGCAGGTCCACCTCGCCCCGGGCCAGCATCTCGGCCACGTCCTCGTCGCTTAGCTCGGCCACCGGGAGAGGCGTCAGTTCGCGGGGGGTCAACAAAGGCTCGCCTCGCAGATAGCGGTCAATGGACAGAGCACCCCGCCGACCGGCAGCGATGGCCTCGATGAGGGCCCCCGGCCCGGCGGCCGCGTCACCACCGGCGAAGACGCCTGGACGGTTGGTGGCCAGAGTCTGCGGGTCCACCTTAAAAGTGCCCCAGCGGGTAATCTCCAGACCGTGGTCGGGGTCCAGAAAGCGAATCTCCGGGGCCTGGGCCACGGCGGCCACCATGGCGTCACATTCGATGACGAACTCGGAGCCCTCGATGGGGATGGGGCGGCGGCGGCCGCTCTCATCGGGCTCGCCCAACCTCATGCGGATGCAGCGGACGCCGCGGATGTGGCCGTTGTCCGAGAGGACCTCAACAGGCTGGGTGAGCAGTTCCAGTTTGACCCCCTCGTTCTCTGCCTCGTCAATTTCCCAGTCGTTGGCCGGCATCTCGGCTCGGGAACGACGGTAGGCGATGATTACCTCCCGGCTGCCCATACGCAGCGCCGTGCGGGCCGTGTCAATGGCCGTGTTGCCGCCGCCGACCACCACCACCCGCTCCCCCAGATGCACCTCCTCCCCCAGGCTGACGGAGCGCAGGAAAGGCACACCGTGGAAGACTCCCTCCACGTCCTCGCCGGGGATGCCCAGCTTCTGGGGCTCGTGGGCGCCGATGGCCAGGAAGATGGCCGTGTATCCTTCGTCAAAGAGCTTGTTAATGTTCCGAACGGGGCTGTTGAGCTTGAGCTCTACCCCCAGCTTCAGGATTTCATCTATCTCGCGGTTGAGGACTTCTCGCGGCAATCGGTAGGCGGGGATACCGACCCGCATCATCCCACCAGCTACAGGCAACGCCTCAAAAATGGTCACCTGGTAGCCCATGCGGGCCAGGAAGTGGGCAGCCGTGAGCCCGGCCGGCCCGGCTCCTACTATAGCCACTCGCCGTTTGTCTTCTGGAGGCAGCTCTGGCGGGGCCCAAGCGAAAGGTGCCAACTCTCTGGCTTCTTCACCTCCTCGTCCCTCGGCGTCCCAGTGAGCGTAGACCCAGTCGGCCACGAACCGCTTCAGGGCACAGATGGCCACCGGTTCATCAACCTTGCCTCGGTTGCACTCACTTTCACAGGGATGGTGACAGACGCGGCCCACCGTGGCCGGGAAGGGATTGTATTGTTTGATGACCTCCAGCGCCTCCTCGTAGCGGCCGGCGGCGATGAGGGCAATGTAACCCTGAGCGCTGGTGTCGGCTGGACAGGTGTGCTTGCAAGGGGAGGTGCCCTTCTTGGTGATGGCGTAGGCGTTGGGCACAGCCTGAGCGTAGGGACGAGAAGTGGCGGCCTGTTCCGAGAGGCCCTCGTTGAACACGCTGGGCACCGTGATGGGGCAGACTTTTTCACAGTCGCCGCAGGAAGTGCACTTGTCGAGGTCAATGTAGCGGGGGCGACGCCGCACCGTGGCCGTAAAGTTGCCCGCCTCACCCTCCAGCTTTATCAGATCCGCCGTGGGCAGGATTTCGATGTTGAGATGCCGCCCGGCTTCCACCAGCTTGGGGGATACAATGCACATGGCGCAGTCGTTGGTGGGGAAAGTCTTGTCCAACTGCGCCATCCTGCCTCCAATGGCCGGGCCCTTCTCTACCAGATAGACCTTGATGCCCGACTCGGCCAAATCCAAAGCGGCCTGCACGCCGGCGATACCGCCGCCCACTACCAGGGCTGCACCGATCTCTTTTGTGTCTCCCGATGTCATTGACACTTATCCTTTCCTGAGTTCACATCTCTTTCCGGTGAGACCGAGGCGTCGTTGCCCACCCTCATTTCAGCCTAAAAATTATACATCCTTTTTTCCCAAAAGGCAAAATTGTTCGAAAAAGCGCAGGGCAAGAACACAACTCGACCCTGGTTGCTTTAACAGAATAAATATGGTACAATAGGTTCAGTGGGTTGTATATCCCCACTGACAGACTGTGCTGAAGGACCCTTGATCACATCACGTAAGTTGAGAGGATTTTGGTTTGAGTAAAGACAGAAGCGAAAAGGAAAAATACTCGTGGAGGCGCGTTGACCTTCACATCCATACCCCGGCCTCTGCCTGCTATGCAGAACCTAACGTCACCTACCTGGACATCCTACGCAAGGCAGAGGAAAAAGGTCTGGACATTATCGCCATCACCGACCACAACACCGTAGCCGGCTGCGCGGCTATGGCTAAAGAGATTGAGGAGCTAACACTCCTAGAACGCCTGAACCGCCTGCGCGCCCAGGAGAAGCAGCGCCTTGAAGAATACCGCCGCCTGGGAGACAAGGTCCTCGTCCTGCCGGGCTTCGAGTTCACAGCCACTCTGGGATTTCATATCCTGGGCATCTTCTCCGAAAAGACCTCCATCCGTGAACTGGAGCACATTCTGCTCGACCTGAACATTCCCCCTGACAAGCTGGATGCCGGCTCTACCGAAGTGGGAGCCACCACCGATGTCCTGACCGCTTACCGCATTATTGACGAGGCCGGAGGATTGGTCATCGCCGCCCACGCCAATTCCAGTCACGGAGTAGCTATGCAGGGCCTGGGCTTCGGCGGACAGACCAAGATCGCCTACACTCAGGATCCCCATCTTCACGCTTTGGAGGTGACTGACCTGGAGAAGAAAGGGCGGCGCACTACCGCCTCATTTTACAGCGGTTCTAAACCCGAATACCCCCGCCGGATGCATTGCATCCAGGGCTCCGACGCCCATCGCTTGAACCGAGACCCCCACGACAGAAATGCTCTTGGCGTCGGCGACCGGGTCACCGAAGTGCTGCTGCCTGAGGTGAGTTTTGAGGCCCTGAAGGCGGTTTTCCTGGGTGATGACTTTGCCCGCACCCGGCCCTACAGACCGGCCAAGGCTCCCTTTGACCACGTGCGTGCGGCCCGAGAGCAGGGCCCCAGCATTGTGCAGTCATTCCACGAAAGTATGGCCAAGAAAGGAGGCCGGCTCCACGCCATCATCTGCGATGTGGTGGCCTTTGCCAATGCCAACGGCGGCATCATTTACGTCGGAGCCCGCGCCGACCCCAAAGTCCCTCCCGTTGGCATCAGCAACCCTGAGGAAGCCATCAGCATCCTCAAGGCCGAGATTCAGCGCAAAGTCACCCCGCCGTTGGATGTGACCATTGATTCCCTGGAGAGCGAAGGCAAAAAGATAGTGCGTTTGGTGGTGCCCAAGGGGTCGGATGTGCCTTACGCTGTTGATGGGACCAAAATCTATGTCCGTTCAGAGTCGGAGACCAGTCTGGCTCTGCGGGATGAGATCGTGCAACTGGTTCAACAAAGATTGACCCCATCTCAGCCGGAAGTCACGGAAGAGATAGAAAGCGCTGAGGAGAAAGCCGTCCTCCAAATTGAGCCTCCCAGAACGGGGGTCGAGATCATCGAGACCGTGGAGCGCAAAGGCACTCTCTATCACACTGTAAAAGATCTGCGCAACGGCAACATAGTGCAAAACGTAACTCGCTCCTCAGCCCGTAAACTATGGCGCTACGCCATCACTCAGCGTGAGCAAACCCCTGTCAACAGCGAAGAAATCACCTGGCACGGCGACATCGGGTTTTGGAAGACTTATAAGCGGGGGGGCAAAGTGCGCTACAACCTGGCTCAGCGCGACTCCGAGGGCAAAATCCACATCTATTACGGCGTAACGGAAGAAGGGTTTCACGGAGAGTGGAGGAGGTTTCTGGAAGGGGAATAACTTCCGAGACCGTAGGGCGAGGGAAATCTCCCCTACGGTGATTTTTTTGGAGGCTGTGATTTGACAAATAATCTGATTGGTGGTATAATTTAAAGACGG
>JAOZOT010000755.1 GCA_029933115.1 Anaerolineae bacterium
GCGTGTGGCAAGCCTATGAAGTTGTCAAAGTGTCAACCTATTTTGAACCATCCCTTACTCAATGCCAATATAGACTGGTTGGGCATATTAGGGTTCGTGTTGCCACCACAAATTGGATTATTGTTTATTCTTATCGGGTCTACTCGGATTTGTGGGGTAAGCCAGCCTCCCGCAGGTTTCATACAGCCTTTGCTGAGGCAGGAACTGCGGAAGGCGAAGCAATTTAGCAACGATCAGGTGCCCTCAACCTGCGGGAGGCTTATCCCCACCCCTCGAATCCGTGTAGAGCCTTCTTATCAAGCCTCAAGTTGGTGGGTAGCACTGCATTTAATCATGGTTAGACAGGTTGCCCCACTTCAAAGGGGCAAGAGAGGAAAAATGTATGGTTTTTTGGGCGGCGGCTTCGCCGCCGCCCAAAAAACACCCTATTTTCCCTCTTCTGTGTGGGAACATGCCCCACCCGATCACTTGCCCACGTTTACGTGCGGACTTACCGGTTGGTGTAGGATTGGCAGTATTTTGGCTAATCAGTGCATGGCAGAGTAGTGGTCGAGTTTCTGGAAGAAGACGGTGTATACATGGTCAGTGTCCCCTGGCTGCAAGGCTGCCATGCCTGGGGCGATACCCTGGACGAAGCTCTGCGGGCGGTCCCTGACAACATCCGCGCCATGCTCGAAGCCCGTCACGCACATGGTGACCCTCTCCCACAATCTCTCCAGAATGTCGATCTTTCCCTTCCCTTCACCTTGCGGGTCTCCGTCGCATGAAATACAGAGAGCCGGCCAAGCGACTCAGGAAGCTAGGTTGCGAATATCTCAGGCCTGGTCACGGCTCTCACCGCATCTGGTAGAACCCTCAAAATGGACAGTACACTACCATCCCCGATTGGGGCGGCAGAGACTTGAAACCCGATACATTGCGGACGATCCTCCGCGACCTTGGCATTGATCCCCAGGAGATCCAGAGCCATGGGTGATTTTTTCTCCAGAGTCTACTGCCTGGTCTCGATGATCCCCGAAGGCAAGGTTGCCTCCTACGGGCAGATTGCGCGGATGCTGGGCAACCCCCGTGCTGCGCGGACCGTGGGTTGGGCTCTGCATGGCCTGCCCGACGGCACCGACGTGCCCTGGCATCGGGTCATCAACAGCCAGGGGCGCATCAGCACCTCTTGCCTCCAGCACGACGCCAACTTGCAGAGGAAGCTCCTTGAGGCCGAAGGTGTTGTCTTCGACGAAAGGGGCCGGGTCAATTGGGAAGTGTACGGCTGGGAGGGGTTGGATTGGGCGGAACTGGATGCGCTGTGGCGTGCGGATGACCAGACTCAGTAGATCGCAACAGCTAGCCGGAGAGCATTCGGAAACTCGTTGCCGGCCCTCGCCTGGTGATAAATCACCAGGCTGAGCGGCCCAAGCCTGCTGATGAAGGTTGAGAAAATAGTTCGGTAATCCGGCCCGACTCAAGCGCGGGGCTGAAGTCCCCGCGCCGAGAGCGTGTCTGAAAATTCGGGGGGG
>JAOZOT010000756.1 GCA_029933115.1 Anaerolineae bacterium
AGTACTTGGTGACCGGCGCACGGATGCGCGTGGTGGCATCCGCCACCGCCGGGTAGGCCCGCTCGTTGCCCACCCGGTCCCAGGTGCGCACCCGGAAGCGGTAGACGTGACCCGTCTCCCCGGTGAAGCCGGCCGCAGTGGCGGTCGTGCCCGTCAGCCAGTCCACCCACGCCCCATCATCCACCCGGTACTGCACGTCGTACAACCCGCCGATGCCCGCGCCCTCGTCTTGGGCACCCCACTGCACGGTGAAGGTGCCGCTGAGCCAGGCCGACGGCGCACGCACCCAGGCCACCGGCGCCGTCACGTCACGGGCCACGCTGAAGCCCACGTTCCGTTGCACCAAATTGGTGCTGCAAGATCTTCGAATTGTTAAGGTGCCGTAACTCCCCCAGTATTACTGGCTCCGTTAAAGGTTGGAACCCAATGCCTTTTGCTCCTCTTCCAAAATCCGTACCACTTCGACCCTAAATTTCCTAACCTTGTGCTCGCGCAACAGCCGATAGACTCGCTGAGTAATGATGAGCCGCCATCCTTCTTGAGTCAAGTTGAAATCCTGAAATCCTGCCCGCTTCAAGTCCGTCCGCTTATAGAAAATTTCGGCAAACAACTTCAAAAGCGGTCGCCCACAGCGGGAGCAAGGACTCACTCGGGTCGGCGGTACAGCCATCGGTGGAAGGATATGCGTGGGAATTAGCTGGTACAATACAGGTTCCCTTTCCGGTCGCGAGGTGTAATGGTGCACAGGACGCAATTCGTAGCCGGTTAACCCCGCTTCATGGAAGAGGCTGGCCAACCTTTCGGTAATCACCACCTCATAGGTGTAGGTCGCTGCGATGTCTTTCTTCCCCATCTGACGTTTGTCGATGACCAAGTCTGCTACTTGAACACGAGGAAGCCAGCAGCGAGGGCACATTTGCGAACGGTCATAAGGGTCGTTCTTCCGTTCACCAACCACGCCGGTCACAGACAAGTAAAGTAGTTCCGCCTGAAGGAGCTCTTTCCGAGTGTAACGGCGTTCCGGACGGTACTGAATCCCAGCCTGCTCCAGGGCGTTGACGAGCCGATCCAATGCGGGATCATCCTGGGAGAACGGCAAACGGTATTGAGCCGAAGCCACCAAGCGAGTCTCTGAAGGAGGAGCAACGAGGTGGTAATGTTGCTTCAGGTCTGCCCTCCCTAAGTCCTCCAAGAGACGATCAACGAGGGCTTTTTTCTCCTCCCAGCCCATGCCGAACACGTAAAGGATCGTCTTCACTTCTTCACCCTCAGGGCCTCAAAATAAGGTCGTATGGCCTCGATCCAGTCAAAGCGTCCTTTTTCTGCGTAAACTTCCCTATGCGCCTCCCAGATTTTCGGCAAGTGTTCCTCGCCATAAGGCTCCCCATAGGGCAAGCGCTGTCGCAGCTCAGAGGTGATGCTTCCTGGTCCTCGATGTTCCTCAGGCAGGATGTAGTCTGCTGGAAGGTCGCCCGGTTTGACACCAATGACATCCGCGAAGCGCTTTTCAA
>JAOZOT010000235.1 GCA_029933115.1 Anaerolineae bacterium
TCTGGAAGGTATTTTACCATGATCTGAGGGTGGCGGCAAAGCAATTGCGGCCCACTTCTACTGTGAACAATTGCCTCACGGATACATCCGCCCCAACAGCCGCGGGAAGGGGATGGTCTCACGGATGTGGTGGATGCCACAGATCCACATGATGGTTCGCTCCACCCCCAGGCCGAAGCCAGAGTGGGGCACCGAGCCGTATTTCCGCAGGTCCAGATACCATTCGTAGGCCGCACGGGGCAGGTTGTGCTCCTCGATGCGCCGCTCCAACAGTTCGTAGCTGGCCGTGCGCTGGCCGCCACCGATGATCTCGCCGTAACCTTCAGGGGCCAGGAGGTCCACCGATTTGGAAACCTCGGGCCGCCCTGGTTCCTCCTCCATGTAGAAAGCCTTGCATTGAGTGGGGTAGTGGTGCACAAAAACCGGCTTCTCGAAGTGGTTGCCTATGGCTACCTCGTGCGGAGCACCGAAATCGTCGCCCCACTCGATGGGTACGCCTTTCTCGTTCAAAATCTCCACCGCTTCGTCATAGCTAATGCGCGGGAAGGGCGGCATGACTTTTTCCAGGAGGGTCGTGTCCCGCTCCAGCACCTTCAATTCGTGGGCCCGGTTCTTCAGCGTGGTCTGGACGATGTAGCTGACGAACTCCTCTTGCACCCTCATGCACTCGTCCAGGTCGGCGTAGGCCATCTCCGGCTCGACCATCCAGAACTCCATCATGTGGCGGCGGGTTTTGGATTTCTCGGCGCGGAAGGTGGGGCCGAAACAGTAAACCCGGCCAAAGGACATGATGTTGGCTTCGTTGTACAGTTGTCCGCTCTGGGTCAGATAGGCCGGTTCCCCAAAGTAATCCGTGGCGAAAAGGGTGGTGGTGTCCTCACAAGCCGAAGGGGTGAGGATGGGCGTGTCCACGTTGAGGAAGCCGTTATTGTCCAGCCAGTCACGGATGGCTCGGATGACCTCGGCGCGCACCCGCAGGATGGCCCACTGGCGCGAGGAGCGCAACCACAGGTGACGGCGGTCCATCAGGAAGTCAACGCCGTGCTCCTTGGGGGTGATGGGATAGTCCTCGGCCAGTTGCACTATCTCGACGTTCCTGACGGAGAGCTCGTACCCGCCGGGGATGCCCGGCGCCCGCTTGTCGGCCCGCACTGTGCCCGTGACGATGAGAGACGACTCCTGGGTCACTCCCCTGGCCGCCTCAAAGACCTCTGGCGAGACCTCTTTCTGGAAGACCACTCCTTGCACCAGACCGGTGCCGTCCCGCACCAGCAGGAACTGCAAGCGACCCTTGTCGGTCTTGTTGTAGAGCCAGCCTTTGATGGTCACCTCCTGGCCTTCCCAGTGGGCGATGTCTTCGATATAAATATGCTCGGCCAAATCGCACCTCCAGATTGTGAGTACTTTTCCGACGTGCGAGGCAAAGTGCGTCGCACGTTGATATTATAACACATCGTCCGCAGATTGTCATCAATGAAATGGGGGGATTACGGGCGGTAGTTTTTCATGATGAGGGGGAAGAACTGCGCCAGAGGAGGCACGACAGTCGTGGCCGTGCGCTCGGTGACGTAGCCGAAATCGTCTTCCAGGTGCATCACGTTGCGGATGGTCAGAGCTCCTCTGGTGGTGCTCACCACCGCTCCATAGGTGATAGTGACGGGCGTGCCGAGGAGGAGAGGCCCCGCCCAGGTGACCTTTGCTCCATCGCAGTTGGCTGAAGGAGTGCCTTCTGTCGAAAGCGAGCCAGAAACGTAGGCGATGTGGGCCGGAATAACGTTGGTGAGCACTGCCGACGAGGCATCTATGATGCCCTCGTTGCGCAGGACGATGGTGTATGTCAGGGGCTCGCCGCGCTCGGCCGTGTCTTTGTCCACTGCGATGGTCGAGGCGGAAAGGTCGGGGACGTTGACCCGCACGTCTACCCTGCGGTCGAAGAGGACGCGGTGATCCTCGTAGCCGACGTAGGCCACGTTGGAGATGACCGTCCCCGCAGCCAATGGAGAGGCCACGTCCACGCGGTAGCTCACGGTGACGCTCTGGCCGGAGGCAATCCCTCCGTTCCAGGTCACGGTGTTGGTCAATGGGTGATAGATGGCCTCGGCCGGCTGTAAGCTGCCGGGCACATAGCTGGTGTTGGTCGGTAGGGGGTTGGACAAGCTGGCCTGAGAGATGTCGTCCCAGCCATCGTTCCGCAGGATAATGGTGTAGGTCAAAGGGTCACCGTCGGCGACGACAGTGCTGTCGGCAGCCAGAGTCGAGGTCCCCAGCCAACTGAGCCAGCCCACCACCCGCTGCATCACCCTTTCCGCCGCCCCGCTGTCCAGGCTCTCAAAGGGATAGCTGAAAAAGACGGTGCGGTGGGATGGTGCGGCGTGAGCCAGGCCAATGGCTCTCCCATGACTGCCCCGGAAAGCCGTCTCAGTCGAAACGGTGGGGGTGAGAGCGTCGCTCCAGTTTTTGAAGGGGTAATTGAGGTCGTAGGGCCCCAGTCCGTCTCCCACCAGGTTGTCGTCTACCCCCGTAGCTATAGTGGTGGTCAGATCTTCAGTGTAAGCCAAGACGCCCAAGTAGTCGGTGGCAAAGTCGGTGAAGCCGGTGGCGTACAGGTAGTCCTGGCCGCTGAGGAAGAGGCGGCCGCCGCTTTCCAGGTACGTCGCCAGGCGAGCCTCTTCGTCCGGGGTGAGGGTCTGATACCAGTCGTAGCCGGTGAACCAGACCAGGATAGGATACCGTTGGAGGATCTCCAGGGGAGGGCTGTTGTAAGGCCAGCCGGCGCCGTTTACATTCCAGTAGTCGTAAGGCAGGCCATTGGCTTCCAGGGCTGCTTGGTAATGAGCCTCCTGGTCGTACCAGCGGTCGTCGTCCACCAGCAGGATGGGGGCTGGGGTCTTGGTGGTCAGGAGGGAGGAGCGGGCCAGAGTTGGCGACAGGGTCGAGCGGGCGGTCACAGTCACAGTGTCGGAAACGTTCCAGGCGGCGGTAGGGGGGACCTGCACCGTCACCGCGAGGTTCACCGAGGCACAGGAGGTTACCACGGCGGTGTCCGTTGACAACGCCGTTGGCCAGGCGTTGCCCTGGATGGTCAGGGTGTAAGTATCGCTACCGCCGGTCTCGCCGCTGTTGCGCAGGCGCAGGGTGTGAGTTACCGTTGTGGCCGGTGGGCCAATCAAAGTCTGGCTGGAGGGGCTCAGTTGCAACCCTACTTGCCGGCGAGGGGACGTGAGCCAGTCAATGACTCGTTCCATCACAGCCTGACGGTCGGAGGCGCTGTTGATGGCCTCGAAGCCGAAAGAGAGGTAGACGACTCGATAGGGCAGACACAGGCCCACCCTTTGCCCGGCGGAGCCATCATCTTGATACCGGACGACCGTCGAGGCGTAGTCAGCATTGGCCACGGCGATCTCGTCGGGGGAGGATTGGTTATCGGCTCCATCTCCTCCCTGGATGGTCAGGTCGAGGCCCTCGAAAATGTCACCCGTCACTCCCTGGAGGTTGTAGGCGTCGGCGTTGTCTGCCACGTACTCGGCTTTCAGGTAGTTTTCGTAGTAGTCGGTGTGGATAAACCAACTGCCGCCTCCGTCCCAGTAGCCCACGTCCTGACCGGTGAGGAAAAGTTTGCCACCGCCATCCAGGTAGCTGGTAATGGCTGATTCGGCTCCGACATAGCCCGGCGAATCCAGAGGAGCGGACCAGATAACGATGTCGTAGGGAGCCAGATCGTCGGCCTGCGGCACGTCGCCGGGCGTGGCAAAGGGCTCCTCAATGGTCCAGGTGTCGTAGTAATAGTCCAGAGCGTCCAGAGCTTCCTGGAAGTAGCCTATCTGACTGCGGTAGTACCACCGCCCGCTGTCAACCAGGAGGATGGTGGGGGCGGTGGGCAGGGCGAAATCCTGAACAACAATACTGGCCTCGGTGACGGTCACTGCCGGGGCGTGACCCACCCTGTGGCCAGGGCTGGTGGCTTTTAAAGCGTAGCTGCCTATGGGCAGAGAGGTGGTGTAAAAACCCGTAGCTGGATCGGTGGTGACGGTAATGGGAGTGTTGAGGACGGTGACGGTGGCGGCCAGAGGAGTGCCGGTCCCTTCTTCTGTTACCTGTCCCGTCAGAGTGCCTGTGGGTTTGGCCGTCAGGCTAAAGTCCTGGGTGGTGGTCGTGGCGGTCACGATGTCAATGGCCCACTCGGTCAAGGGGTAGTAGCCAAAGGCCTCCGCTGTGGCATCGTAGCGGCCGGGGGCCAGGCCGAGGGTGTATGAGCCATCGGCGGCGGTCGTGGTTTGGGCCGGCAGGCCGGTGTCGCGATTGACGGCGGTGACTGTGGCCCCGGCGATGGGGGTGCCGTTGGCTGCGTTTCGCACCGTGCCGGAGAGGGCACCGGCCGAGCTCACTGACAGCACAGCGTTGTAGGCATCTATGCGTCCCCAACCGTAGTCGTTGTTAGGGATGGGGGTCCCCAATGGGATGGCTGTGCCGGTCATGGCCTGCTCCGCCGCGCTGAGGCTCAAGCCCGGCCGGGCCTGGAAGAGCAGCGCCGCCAGGCCGGTCACGTGGGGGGCGGCCATGGAGGTGCCCTGGTACTCCGCGTACCCGCCACCGGGCACACTGGAGCGGACGTTGGTGCCGGGGGCCGAGACGTCGGGCTTGGTCTCTCCCCAGGGCGAGGGGCCACGGCTGGAGAAGGAGGCGATTACGTCATCGGTGTCGGTGGCTCCTACGGCGAAGGATTCGGCAAAGCTGGCCGGTGAGCCCACAGTCCCACCGTAGGGGCCGGCGTTGCCGGCCGAGAAGACGGGGAGGATGTTGGCCGCCCGCAGGGCCTGCACGTCAGGGAGGAAGGTCTGATCGGCTCCATAGTCGCTGCCCCAGGAGTTGTTGACCACGTCAGGGGCATCGTCGGTGGCGGGGTCACCGTCTGGGTCCAGCAGCCACTGAAAGCCAGCGTGGATCCAGCTATCGTAGGCATAGCCCTGGTTGTGGAAGATTTTGACGGCGATCCATCGGGCGCCGGGAGCCACGCCGATTCCCCCATCGCCCACAATGGTGCCCATAGTGTGGGTGCCGTGGCCGTGCCCGTCGCCGGGGTAAGTGTAGCCTTCGTCAGTGGCGCAGAACCAGTTGCCGGTGTGCACGTGTAACCCTTTGGGGCTGTAACCCCGATATTTGGTCAGCAAGGCCGGATGCTGCCAGTCCACGCCGGTGTCCATGTTGGCCACCACCACCCCGCTGCCGTCAATGCCCAGGGCGTTCCAGACCAGGTCGGCCCGTATGCGGGCAATGTTCCACTCTACAGTCTGTGCAGCAGGCCGGGGGGTATGGGCGGGCTCGCTTCCGAATTCATATCCTTTATCGTCCAAATATCGCTTGTGGTCAGCGCGGATGAGCTTGACCTCCGGCCGCGCGGCCAACTCGAAGAGCGTCTCTCGGTCGCCGGTGACGGCCAGGCCGTTGAAAATCCAGTAGGGGGTGTGGCTCACTACCTTGCCCTGCGCTTCCTGCTGGCTCAGATAAGCCCTGAGGTCGGCTTGGGAGCGTTCGGCGGTGGATTGCAAAGTGGTGACCACCATCTGGCGACGGGCCTGGGCACTGAGCCCCGTTGGAGGGATGGCTTCCAGAGGAGCCTCCTCTTTGAGGTGGACGATGAAGGTGACCTTTCCGTCCTTTTTGAGTTGGGCCAACTGTTTGAGGAGGGCAGGCTCAATCTTGCGCAGAGCGTCCGGGGGGATAGGGGGTACGTCAGGAAGGGGGGGTGTGGGAGTAGCGCGCTGGACCGCCCCGGCCGACGGCACTGAGGGGGTAGAGAGCGCGGGAAGCAGCGCGCTGCCCTCTCCCGGAAGTGTGAGCAGAAGGAGACAGGAGCCCAGCAACAGAGCCAAGAAGACGAATAACCGCTTGAGTTTTTTGTGGGTATCAGTGTCTGTCGCCATTCCCCCTGTCTCC
>JAOZOT010000757.1 GCA_029933115.1 Anaerolineae bacterium
ATTTTATAACCCATTGTTATTCCAAAAGTTATAACTGCAACTGTCAAACTTGGGTCAAAGGGAGAAAAAACCTTGACAGCAAGGATGTGATTCAGTATCTTTAAGTGTACTCACGAAAGGCATCCAACGATGGAAGACCTTACCTCACAAAGAGGAGAAGGTGGAGTCAGTCGGGAGGCAAAAAACAATAGCTCTCCAGCATATTTCCAAGCTGGAGTCCAATAGAAGGAAACAGCCGATCTGCAATAGGGTCAATGTTAAGCAGGTCGGTTTTTTTGTTTATAGGTGCAGGGCATTACTCAGTGTCGTCAGGGCTCTGCCCTGACGGAGAAGGATTCTACCGCAATTTAGTGCGGGTTGGGCCCCTTTAGGGGTCTCTATGGGGCTCCCTCTGAGCCGTCAGAACCCCGATTCTGACGGCAGAGGTGGCACAAAGGGCTTCTGCCACCTCAAGGGAGGAAATTGTGGCGAAGAAAATAGGAAGTGTCCCTATTTTTGAAAGGAGGGGATAGAGGATGAAGCGCTTTTCAGTGATTTTGGGTATGGCTCTCTTGGCTGCGTGCGTGCTTGGGACAGGTTTTGCCCGCAGTCAGCCGACCGGATCCATCATAGGATGGGGTTCACAGGTCGTTGTCGAGCAGTCAGCTCTCGAGGGTATCGTGGCCGTTGCCGCGGGTGGGTATCACAGCCTGGGCCTGAAATCCGATGGGAGCATTGTGGCCTGGGGGTGGAACAACTATGGCCAGTGCGATGTGCCTGCGCCCAATGCCGACTTCATCGCCCTTGCCGCAGGCGGGTGGCACAGCCTGGGCTTGAAGACCGATGGGAGCATTGTGGCCTGGGGGGACAACGAGTGTAGCCAGTGCGGGGTGCCTGCGCCCAATGCGGACTTTGTGGCCGTTGCCGGGGGCAGGCGGCACAGCCTGGGGCTGAAGACCGATGGGAGCATCGTGGCCTGGGGTCGCAACTACTATGGCCAGTGCGATGTGCCTGCGCCCAATGCGGACTTCATCGCCGTTGCCGGGGGCGAGCATCACAGCCTGGGCCTGAAGACCGATGGGAGCATTGTGGCCTGGGGGTGGAACAACTATGGCCAGTGCGATGTGCCTGCGCCCAATGCCGACTTCATCGCCCTTGCCGCAGGCGGGTGGCACAGCCTGGGCTTGAAGACCGATGGGAGCATCGTGGCCTGGGGTCGCAACTACTATGGCCAGTGCGATGTGCCTGCGCCCAATGCGGACTTCATCGCCGTTGCCGCAGGCGGGGAGCACAGCCTGGGCCTGAAATCCGATGGCACCATCGTGGCCTGGGGTCGCAACAACTATGGCCAGTGTGAGGTGCCTGCGCCCAATGCGGACTTTGTGGCCCTTGCCGCAGGCTGGTATCACAGCCTGGGCCTGAAGACCGATGGGAGCATTGTGGCCTGGGGGGACAACGAGTGTAGCCAGTGCGGGGTGCCTGCGCCCAATGCGGACTTTGTGGCCGTTGCCGGGGGCGCGTATCTGAGCC
>JAOZOT010000236.1 GCA_029933115.1 Anaerolineae bacterium
AAGGAGGGGCGGTCTTTGAAAGAGAGGAACACGACCTTGCTGGTGGGGATTGTCGCCCTGGCCATAGTGCTCATCTGGATCAATCTGCCCGACAACCCTGGCATCCACATCCACTGGGGTTTCATCAACATTGACAAAGACATCCGGGTCCACCAAGGTCTGGACCTTCAAGGAGGTTTACAGGTGCTCCTGGAGGCTGATGTGCCGGAGGGTACGGAGATTGATTCCGAAGCCATTGACACGGCCAAGGTCATCGTTGAGAACCGGGTGAACGGTCTGGGTGTGACGGAACCCCTGGTTCAGAAGCGAGGAGAGCGACGCATCATCGTCGAATTGCCGGGCATCGAAGATCCCGAGTTGGCTATTGCCACTATCCAAGAGACGGGCCTGCTGGAGTTCATAGACGCCGGCTACACTCCTTTGGCCCCAGGCACAAAGGTGAGGACCGATTACCTGGCCGGAGGCGAGGAGTCTCCTCCGACAGAGGCGACGGCAGAAACTGCGCCGGTGGAGACTCCAACCGGTGAAGGAACAACGGCCGGGCAGGAGACGCCGGAAGCGGAACCAACTTCAACTGCCGAGCCCGCGCCCGTTGTCTATCACACAGTGATAGCCGGCGCCGGCCTGAAGGACGCCGGTGTTACTGTAGTTCAGGACGCGGGCAGTACTTTGCCGGTGGTTGCCTTCGAGCTGAAGCCAGAGGCTGCGTCTGTATTTGCTGAGCACACCGCTTCTCACAAAGGACAGCACTTGTGCATTGTATTGGACAAGACCGTCGTATCCTGCCCGGTCATTGAGGACGCTATCACCTCAGGCAGAGGGATTATCAAGGGCCGCTTCACCCCGGCTGAGGCCAAGGCCCTGGCCGTGAAGCTGCGCTACGGTGCTCTGCCCCTTCCCTTGCGCATAGAGACGACGCGTACTGTTGGCCCCACCCTGGGCCAGGATTCGGTGCGAAAGAGCATCACTGCCGGGGCCATCGGGTTGGGCGTCGTCTTTCTCTTCATGCTCGTCTACTATCGGTTCCCGGGCCTTTTGGCTGATTTGGCCTTGGCCATCTATGCCCTTCTCAACTTTGCCATCTACAAGTTTGGCCTGCCGCCGCTCTTTAGCTACGTCACTCTGACCCTGCCGGGCATCGCCGGTTTTCTGCTTTCCACCGGCATGGCTGTAGATGCCAACATCCTTATCTTCGAACGGATGAAAGAGGAGTTACGGGCCGGGCGTAGCTTGAGAGCGGCCATTGAGGCCGGTTTCGACCGCGCCTGGACTTCCATCCGTGACTCCAATATCTCTACCATAATCACTTGTGCTATTCTGTTTTACTTTGGTTCCACCTTTGGAGCCAGCATGGTCAAGGGGTTTGCCCTCACTTTGATCATCGGTGTGGTGACCAGCATGTTCACGGCCGTCACTGTCACCCGCACTTTCATCCGCTTCGCCTTTGATACTTTCGGCGATAGCCTGCGGGATAAGAGATGGCTTCTGGGAGTTTAGCACCACTATTGCAGCACAGGGAGAAAACCATGTTCGACATCATCGGCAAACGTTACTGGTATTTTCTGATCTCGGCCCTGCTCATTGTCCCGGGCCTGATAGCGATGGTCTACTCGACTGCCACTTACGGCGCACCGGTGAGGTTGAGTATTGATTTCACCGGCGGCAGCCTGATGGTACTCAAATTCCAGCAGCCCGTTACAGAGGAAGCTATCCGCGATGTCTTCATGAGTTACGGCTTCACCAATCCCGTGGTGCAGCGGCTGGGCCAGCCAGAGGATAACACCTGGCAGGTGCGCATGGGGTTCATTGATGTGGAGACGGTGGACAAGATCAAAGCATCGTTGGCGGAGCGGGTGGGCCCTATTGATGAAGCCAGCTCCAGCTTTAGCACTGTCGGCCCGGCTGTGGGGCATGAGGTGACGCAGGCTGCTACTGTGGCTGTGGTCATCGCTTCATTGTTGGTGGGGATGTTCATCATCATCACCTTCCGCCGCGTCCCCAAGGCCTTTCGCTATGGTGTCTGTGCTATCTCGGCCATGGCTCACGACATCCTGGTTGCTTTGGGGTTCATCTCCATCATGGGGCTCTTCTTCAACTGGGAGGTGGATGCTCTCTTTCTGACGGCTATTCTGACCGTCATCGGTTTTTCGGTGCAGGACAAGATCGTGGTCTTTGACCGCATTCGCGAGAACACACCCAAGCGGCGGGGTGAGCCTTTTGAGACTATCGTCAATCGCAGCATCCTGGAAACTCTGCACCGCTCCCTGGCTACTCAGCTCAACGCCATGTTTGTGATGATTGCTATTCTGCTCTTCGGTGGGGCCAGCATAAAGCAGTTTATCGCTGTAATGCTGGTCGGCATGGTCACCGCTACCTATTCGTCAATATTTAACGCTGTCCCGGTGCTGGTGGTCTGGGAGAATGGTGAGGTGGGGCAGTTCTTCCGGCGAATTTCTGGACGCAAAGCAGCTACTGGAGCAAGCGGCTAGGGGGTGAGGCGGTCGTGTTGGGCAACGTCGGCCCCACGGGTACAAAGGCGTCGGATTGAAAAGACGGAGTGGAAAATCCCGCTCCGTCTTTTTACGCTCACTAACCGGTCTAGCGTAGTCCCTTTTCTCGCAGCAGTTTATCAACCCAGGCGGCGTCGGCGTCCTCCAAAGGTGGCACCGGCTCGGAGGTATAGTCCACTGCCAAGTCGTAGCCGGCCCGGTCGTAGAGGTCGTGCAGCAAAGCGCCCAGATCCACTGTTGGTTCCTCGTCCCCCTCTCGCAGCGGCAGCGGGAAGGGAGGGATAGGTTGGGGCAGGTCGAAGGCGTACAGGTCGGCTCGGGGCCGGCGCTCGGAGCGGCTCACCAGGATGCGGTAGTGGCGGCCACGGCCGTCGCCCCACATGGTCATCGGTTCGCCTCCTCGCAGCAAGTCCACTTCCACCAGGTGGGTGCGCGTTCCCAGCACTTGCCGTCGCTTTTCTTTGTATAATCGCCGTCCCTCGCCGGGATGTTTGTTGGTTGGCGAGAGCAGTTCCAGCACCGTCACCACCTCGCTGGTGGTCACGTCGCGCACTTCCAGATAGCCTTCGCGTTGGCGGTCAGGCAGGGGCACCTCGACGGGCACCGGTTCGACGACGGCGACCGGGGCGGGGGCGCCTGCTGTTGTTCTGGCCGGGGATTTCACGTCCAGGACGGATACGTCGGGCCGGCCGAGGAAGAAGGGGCCCTCAACGTCGGCCACGTAGACCCGTTGCTCGATGGCCACGCGGTAGCGTGGGCGCAACATGGGGGCCAGAGCATCTCGAAGTGCCTCAATCAGACCGTGATGCACATCTGGCCACAGGCCCGGATGTTCCAGGTAGGGGTCCATACCAGGGAAGGGACAAGGCATATCAGCACCTCCTCATCTGGTGAAGGTGATCTCGGTGCATATATTGTATCACGTTGCGGGCAGAGTGGCAAGCGAGCATCAGCGATTGACGGGGTTCCATCTTGTGGTATACTACTATAGTGAAACGAAGTGTGCAAATAAGGGGGAGAGATGACAGGAGTAGCGACGATGATCAGCGTGGAGGAAGCACTGGAGCATATTCTCAGACATTTCAAGCCGCTGGAACCAGAGGAGGTGGAGATTCTGGAGGCGCTGGATCGGGTTTTGGCCGAGGACGTCTACTCTGACGTGGATATTCCACCCTTTGCCAATTCGGCCATGGATGGTTATGCTGTACGGGCAGCCGACACAGCCGGGGCCGGCCGCGAGAACCCTGTAACTTTGCGCGTGGTGGCCGATGTGGCTGCCGGTCACGTCACCGAGGCCAGGGTAGAGCCGGGGACGACCATCCGCATTATGACCGGCGCCCCGCTGCCAGAGGGAGCCGACGCCGTAATCCGCGTCGAGGACACCGGCGACTGGGCCCGCTCTCACCGGGAACGCGGGCGCGAACCAGCTACACAGGTGGAAATCTACCACGCCGCTGAGCCGGGGGAGCACGTGCGACCGGCAGGGGAGGACATCCGTCAGGGTGAGTTGGTCTTGCCCAAGGGGACCCTCATACGGGCTCAGGAGATAGGAGTGTTGGCTTCTCTGGGGAGGAGCACCGTTTCCGTCATCCGGCGCCCCCGGGTGGCCATCCTGGCCACCGGTGATGAATTGTTGACCATTGACGAACCGGTGAGGCCAGGCAAAATCCGCAACTCCAACGAGTATTCCAACGCTGCCCTGGTGCAACGCTACGGAGGGATCCCAATCAGGCTAGGCATTGCCCGCGATAGCGTAGAAGACCTGACGGCCAAGATCAACGAGGGGCTGGCTCAGAGGGTGGACCTCTTCCTGACCTCGGCCGGGGTCTCGGTGGGCGACTATGACGTGGTGAAAGATGTGTTAAACGCCGAGGGAGAGATGCACTTCTGGCAGGTGCGCATGAAGCCGGGCAAGCCCCTGGCTTTTGGGCTGATCCGGGGGGTGCCCCTCATCGGCCTGCCGGGCAACCCTGTCTCGTCCATGGTTTCTTTTGAGCAGTTCGTCCGTCCGGCCATGCTGGTCATGGAGGGCAAAACCAGGCTGGCCAAGCCGACGGTGGAGGCTATCCTTGAGGAGGACGTAACCAACAGCGGGCGGCGACACTTTGTGCGGGTCATAGTGGAGAGACGCGAGGGGCAATATTACGCTCGCACCACGGGAGGGCAGGGCTCAGGAGTGTTGACTTCGATGGTCAAGGCCAACGGTCTGGCGATTATCCCGGAAGGCGTCGAGTTAGTCAAAGCAGGGGAAAGAGTCGCCGTGCAGATGTTGGATTGGCCTGAGAATGTGGAGATTTGAAAGTGGCGATACCTGTTATTTCAGTGGTGGGCAAGTCGGATACGGGCAAAACTACTTTGCTGGAGAAGTTGATCGCCGAGTTGAAGCGGCGGGGCTATCGGGTGGCTACCATCAAGCATGACACTCATGGCTTTGACGTTGACCGGCCGGGCAAAGACTCCTGGCGGCACGCCCAGGCGGGCAGCGATGTGGTAGTCATCTCCGGCCCCAACAGGCTGGCTTTAATCGAAAAGCGCGAGCAGGAGATGGCTCTGGACGAGATTGTGAGCCGCCTGACAAATGTTGACATAATTCTAACTGAAGGCTACAAACGCGGCGACAAACCCAAAATCGAGGTCTCGCGGCGAGAGAAGGGCAGCGAACTGCTGTGCACAGAAGAGGAACTGCTGGCCATTGCCACCGACCAGCCTTCCGAGATGAACGTACCCCAATTCAGCCTCGACGACGCAGCGGGCCTCGTTAATCTAATTGAGGAGAGATTTTTGGCCAAACCGCTTTGACTTTTGTATCAAGGTGTGCTAAAGTGATGTCAAACCAACTGAGGTGACTGGTGAGATGGACGAGATGAACGATCGGAGAGATGGCATTGTCGTCATTGCTGAGATAGAAAAGCTCTATCCTAATGAGTGGCTTCTGTTCGAAGTGACGGAGACTGACGAGCAGAATCAGCCGATCAAAGGGCGGCTGTTGGCGCACAACACGGACCACGATGCAGTGGTGAGAGTGTTGCTGGAGATTGATTGTGCTCACACTTATCACTATTACAACGGTGAACCGATGCCGGCTATCCTACTATTCGACTATGCTCATGGCAAGCTATGACTACTCTCCGTTTTAATCCCCGCTTGAACCTCATCGTCCTCAATGTCGAGTTGAAGTATCAAGTCAGGCATACCATCAGGATGGCTCTGGACACAGCCTCCACATTCAGTGCCCTCGCTCCCGATGCCGCTACCAGGCTCGGCTTCGAGCTGAGTCAGGTGAGAAGTCAACAGACCATCGCTACGGCCAGTCAAACCCTCACAGTTCCGCAAATAACCATCCCTGTTGTCACATTAGGCACTGAGACAATGAGCGATGTCCTCTTCCTCGTCATGCCTCTCCCCCTGCCTTTAG
>JAOZOT010000758.1 GCA_029933115.1 Anaerolineae bacterium
CACTGTCACGATTGTACCACAGGCCCATCAAAAAGGCAACCACCAAGGGCCTGCGCCGCAGGCCGTGGGGTGTCCCCCCCATCGTTCTCCTTTTCCTTCACCAGGCGGGAGAGCGGCCCACCGGTTCTGCGCCTGGGTCTGACATTGCTTGATTTCAGAGCCCTCCTCAATTCACCACCACATCTCTTCTCCGGCAAACCCACGCCCGCGAGCGAGCAGAGCGCAGGCCAGCCAGAGCAGGATGCCCAGGCAGATGAATTGGGGCACCGTCATACCCAGAGCCGCGATGGGATTGACGCGCCAGAACTCGTTGAAGAAGCGAAAGATGGCATAACCCCCCAGGTATAGCTTCATCAGATCGCCGGGTCGGGGCATACGGTCGCGCAGATACCAGAGCAGCAAGAAAAAAGCCAGTTGGAAAAACAGCTCGTAGAGCTGGGTGGGATGGCGGCGCGCCCCATGCAACTCGATGGCCCAGGGCAGATCGGTGGGCTTGCCGTAGCAGCAACCGCCCATGAAACAGCCCACGCGCACGATGGTCATCATCAAGGCTGGCGCAAAAATGTCGCCGACCATGTGAGTGAGGCCCATGCTCATCTTGGCGACTACCACCCCTACATAACCGCCAACCAGTATACCCATGTAGTGGAAGAGCACGGTCTCGGGCAGAAACAGGGTGTAGAAATCGAGGAGTGCCGGCTCAGGGCCGAGCATCAGAATCCAGACGACCCTCGAACCCAGCGCCGCTCCCACCAGAGCAGCCAGGAAAAGGGTCAGGAGTTCTCCCCACGATTGCCCCCGCCGCCGGCCTTCGTAGAACACCACGACGGTGTAGGCGCTAAAACCGAGGAGGACAAAGACACCGTAGGAATAGATGGTCAGCCCGCCGATTTCGAAGAGAACCGGATGCATGGGACATCTCGTTGCCGCTTATTAGCCCCCCAAACAGGAGACAAAGACGGAGGCAACGCCCGCTAGAACGAGGCAACTCACGAAGAAGAATCCACCTGCCAGGATAACCCAGGCCAATAAAAAGCCTATGAGAGCCAAAGCTCCTTGGGCAATCCAGCGGCGGTAGAAAGCGAAAAAGACCAACAGGATCAGATTGACCCAGGGCAAGGCCAGGGATATTGTGGCCCTCACTTCCGGGGGAGTACTATCACCCCGGATAACCAGAGATAGAGAATACAAGAGCAAATTGAGGACAATAATGCCCCAAAAGCCGATGAAAAAATCCCGACGCCCATATTCAGGCAGATTCCAACTTTTAAGGACCTTGTCCCCTTGTTCCAGAAGCCAGATAAAAGGTACAATAACAGCAGTGCCTGCCAGAAGAAGAATCAAAAAGCCACAAAGGCCGCCAAACCAGTCTCCCATTGGTCTACTCCCTTCCCTGTAGGCTTTGGGCAGGCCAAAGCCTACCTATGAACTTTAAGAAATTATTTGGGGTACAGAGTCCCAACTGCCCCGAGCTAAGGCTCAGGGCTAAAAAGCCTGCCCCCTGA
>JAOZOT010000001.1:0-40117 GCA_029933115.1 Anaerolineae bacterium
AGCTCGCATTTGGTGGCGGTGAAACTACCGAAGGATTTACGCTGTCATGTACTAGGGGGCTCCCCTTGTAAGAGGCATTCTCGGCTGAGGCTCACACGACGGCTGGTTTATGTATCCGCTACGACCTGGTGACTTATGATGCGGTCAGAAAGAGTAGTACTCATCATCAGCGGCATGCACCGAAGTGGGACTTCACTTGTTGCACACTACTTACAAGAATGTGGTTTGTTCATTGGAAACACACTGGTCGAGCCAGACGTGGGTAACCCCTTGGGCTATTATGAAGATCAAGAGATTCTCGAATTTCACAGAAATGCGCTGAGAAAGGCGGGCATGGATGCCTTTCAAGTTGAAGAGTCCAAGTTGCCCATTCGCGTTGACGATTCTGACAGGCGAAAGGCCATAGAACTTATTGCCCGCAGATCCCGAATTCCACAATGGGGATGGAAAGAACCCAGAACTACCTTGTTTCTAGACTTTTGGGATGGGTTAATCGAGAACGCAAGATACTTGTTTCTTATCAGACATCCTTTGGCGGTTACTGACTCCCTGCTTAGGCGTGGAACAGATAAGCATATTGTCAGAAAACCAATCATTGGCTTAAGAGCCTGGCGTATCTATAACCAGCAAATTCAGAGATTCTCGCTTGAACACCCCCAAACCACCGTCATCTGCGAAATTGACGACGTGATTGATAAACCTGATCTTCTTCACAGCTACCTAGTCGAGCAGTTTGGACTGAAGCTAGATTTTGTGCCTTTCGATAAGATCTTCGTGGAACAGGCTTTTCGCAGTGGTCATTCCAAGCGTGTCAAGTACTTGAGATTGAGACACTTCGTTGAGTATTGGCGTTGTGTCCGGCTATATTGTGAACTCCAAGAGATGAAACTGAAGCTCCGATGAAGGTTCTTCACATCAACACCCTGGACAAAGTCGGCGGCGCGGCGCGGGCTATGTACCGCCTACATCAGGGCCTCCAACGTCTGGGCCACCATTCCCAACTCCTGGTTGGCCGTCAGACTACACTGGAACCAGGCATTGATTACATCAGTCGCCAAATCAAACCCTTCCGCACCTTGGCCGACAAGCTGCTGGACCGTATTGGCATGCGGCTGGAAAGACGTTTTGGCTTAGACATCTGGTCTTACCGCAATTCATGGCGCATTCCTCAAACGCTCACTTTCCGCCAAGCCGATGTGATTAACCTGCATAACCTGCACGGCGGCTATTTCAATTTTCGCGCGTTGCCCAAACTGGCCCGTCATAAACCGATTGTCTGGACGCTCCACGACATGTGGGCGCTGACAGGCCACTGTGCCTATTCGTACGACTGCGAGCGCTGGCGCACCGGTTGTTACGATTGTCCGCTATTGAAGGACACCGGACAGCAGATTGTTGAGCCGCCGCCAGTGCCGGTGGATCGTACTCGCTCGGTGTGGGAAGCAAAGCGACGTGTTTACCAGATCACACCTCTGCGCGTCGTCACGCCATCCGAATGGTTGCGTGGTCTGGCTCAGGAGAGCATTCTGGCCTCTGCCGCTACCATTCAGTGCATCCCGCACGGGATAGATTTGGACGTATTTCGCCCTATAGAGCAAGAAGTTGCCAGAAAGGCTCTCAACCTGCCCATGAATGGCCACATGATCTTTTTCTCAGCCCACGGTGTTATGCATGGGCGCAAGGGGTTCTCTTACCTGCTGCAGGCTTTGGAAAAGCTGCCAGACACGAAATCCATCTGGCTGCTGACAAGCGGTGGTCACGCCGAACTGGGCCAACAGGCTGAACGCTTCAGCATATGCCAATTGGGCCACCTGAGTGACGAGAGGCTCCAACGACTGGCCTTTTGCGCAGCAGACCTGTTCGTCTTCCCAACGCTGGCTGATAACCAACCCCTTGTCGTTCTCGAAGCCCTGGCCTGTGGCACACCGATTGTCTCTTTTGACGTAGGTGGTGTGCCGGAGATGGTACGACACATGGAAACCGGCTACCTGGCCCGCTACAGGGATGCCGATGACCTGGCTCGAGGCATACAGCTCCTCTTAAATGATGACAATTTGCGGACTCGAATGCGCCATCGTTGTCGTCAAATCGCCGAGTCAGAATATTCGTTAGAACTTCAAGCCCGGCGATATCTGGAAGTATACAAGCGGGCAATTGAACATGCTCATGCGCTGTCCAACCCTGACTGAACTCTCCCTACTCCCGTTGGGCAAAACCGGCTGGCCCTTCGACGTTGCTTAGGACAGGCCGTGGACGGAGGAGACCAGTCACATGCCTCCGTGGCCTGCCACCTCCCGACATCACCGGCGCGGGCGACACTGTGGTCGCCGCCCTGTCATTGGCCCTGGCCGCTGGCGCTACTCTGGAGCAGGCCGCACGGCTGGCCAACGCCACTGCGGGCATTGTGGTGGGCAAAGTAGGCACGGCGACAGTATCGCTGGAGGAACTGCATGTAACTTTGTCCAACGGAGGTGACCATGCGCTGCCCACCCCTGAGTGAGCTCCCGCCCCCGCCGCCGGATAAAACCGGCTGGCCGTGGACGGAGGAGAGCCCACAGCTTCCGGATGCCATGCCCGACCCTTCGACAAGCTCAGGACAGGCCCTTCGACCAGGCTCCCTTCGGCCTTGCTCAGGGCAGGTCACAATTCACAGATTGATGGGGTATCGGCCGTACGTTCTCATCAACAAATTAACGTCTTCCAGACCCCAGAGGTGAAGCTCTTCCTCTTCTGCCAGAGCAGGCACACGGCTGTCGTATCCGGCCAGGCAGATCAGAATCTTCTGTTCGACCGGACAGGTAACCAGGGAGCGCAACTTTTCCAGAAAACGCTTTGCCATGCCTGCGTCCACGGGCCTATCCTTCACCTCAGCGATCCAGACCCGGCCTTCACGACGGGCGACGATGTCGTATTGCTTACCATCAATCACCTCAGCGGCGACACTGTCAAAGTGGGGGAGACGCAGCCCACGCAGCGAGGTTCGGCCATCAAAGGCGGCGAACAGTTCCCTGATCCTGGCTTCGTTGCCCTTGCCAAGTTCCGTTTTGAAGGCGGCGATCATTCGCTCTACCTGGCTTTTGAAAAAATCATACCGCTCGTGCAGGCCCAGAATGGTCAGGTCCTCTTCCAGCGAGTAGACCTCCCGGATCCAGAGTTCCAGCAGGGGGTCCAGGAAGAAATATCGGGCCTTAGCACGATACAGGAAACCCATATCCACCAGCCGCCGCAGGGGGGTGCTGACATTCTCCTTTTTCAGCCGCAGCGCCCTGGCGATCTCGGAGACGGAATGTTTTCCCAGGGCGATGGCCTTCAGCAGGTTGAGGTAGGTCTTGTAGCCCCGCGCCTGGAAGGAAGCCTCGATGAGATAGGCCAGGTAAGTGTAGATCGGCCCGTTGCTGGCAAAGGTCGTGGAGAGAAGCGCTTCGGTGATGACCGACTCGCTGGCGCGCCTGAGGGCCGGGGCGCGCCTGAGGATCTCATCGGTGAGGACATCGAGGTAGTAGGGATAGCCCCCGGTGGTCTGAGCCAGGAAGGCCAGTTGGGTCTCGTTGAGCAGCAGTTTGCCGGCCAGTTTCTCGATGATGAAGCCCCGAGCTACAGGGAAGGGGAAGGGCTGCACCAGTTCGATCTTGAAATGGCCAAAGAGGGGGTTCTTCCGATTGCGGAACATGTCTTCGATAGCGCTGATGGAGGAGCCGGCGACGATGAGGCCGAAACGCCGCTGATGAAGGAGATGCTGGCGCAGCCGGTGCTCGAAGGCGGGATAGCCGAAGGAGCGCACGTTCTGGAATTCGTCCAGGGCCAGCAGGTAGTAGATGTCCCGTTCCTGGCCCAGTCTTTCGGCCAGTTCAAACAGCAGGTCGAAAGTGACCTCGGCCTCTTTGGTGACCAGGGAGGGGAGGTCGAGCCATTTGCTCCCCAGGCGGGGAAAGAGGGGCAGGAGAGCCTGGGCCAGGGAGCGGAGTTTTTCCTCCCGGTTCAATCCCAGGAGCGCTGTCTGGTCGAGAGCCTGGAAGTGGAGAGCTGTGCGGGTGAGGAGACTCAGCAGAGCGGCCAGCGCAAAGTCCCGGAAAGAGCCCGGCTCGACATAGGTGTAGCAGAACAGAACATGCTCGTGTGAGCGCAGCATTTCATCGAGGCGGAAGAGGATAAGGGTTTTCCCGATCTTGCGTACCCCGATGAGGGCCAGGTTCTCGATCTTGCCCTGGGGCAACCCCTTGGCCAGAGCCAGGAGCCTGTTCAGTTCATCCTCGCGGTTGTAGAAAAAGGACATGGTAGACAGCTCCGTCTATAGACAAACTTGTCTGCTATGAGTGTAGCATAGCTTCACCACCTTGTCAAAAGGGATTCGTGTCAATTCGTGGTGAAACGACCCGGCGGAGGGACAAGAGCATTTGTACCCAAATGGTGCTTCACAACCAGCCATTCGCCATCCAAATTCAGCCACCAGCAAACTAGAAAAGACTGTGGCCATAGAGTATTGGCAGGAAACTGAAGAGGAACACCCAGATGCCCAGGGGCCTGAGCCGTCTCACGTACGCTCGAGCTTTTCAATCCGGATTCGATCCTCAAGTTGCTCTGGTTCAGGGTCCCCGGTCACCAGAACGGCACCCAGGTCCTGGGCCGTTGCGGCGGCGAAGGCATTTGCATAGGAGATGGCATACCCCATCTTGAAACGGGCGGCTGTGAACACGGCTTCCTCGGTGGCAGGAACAACGGTCAGCGACAAGCGGCGAATCTCATCCAGCGTTTCCTGGGCCTCCTTCTCCCCTTTGACCTTACCGATGCGGTAGATGACCTCGCCGAGGTTGATGATGGAGATGAACAGTTCGACGTTCCCTTCCTCTGCCTCTTCCAGCAACCCTTTGACCCGTGAGGCTGCCGGCTCTTCCTTCTGCAAGAGAGCCAGAACCGCCCACGCATCAAGGACGAACCGCTTCTTCATGTTCTATCTCCCGGCGGTGTTCTGCCTCCAGGTCGGTGAGGAAATCGGCATCGGGGTATTTGCCGTACAAGGCGGCGATGGGAGAGGGGGTTATCGGCTCCAGAAGGATTCTGCCCTCAGTGACCCGGATATGGAACTGAGTACCGGTTCGCAGCCCCAGAGCCTGCCGTATTGCTTTGGGGATGACCAATTGACCCTTGGATGAAAGTTTGGTTAACATCATTATTTCACCTCGCATTGGTATGTCTTACCTTTAAGTCTAGATTGTAAGACGAATCAGCCAATTTGTCAAATTCGCCCTAACGCGTTGAGCGTTGCGCGTTGGTGCGTTGAGCACATTTGGAAGGGCATTGTGCTACACCGTTTAACGTTCCAACAGAGGAGCCATGCGTTGTCCAACCCTGAGTGAACTTCCGCCCCCGCCGCTGGGCAAAACCGGCTGGCCGTGGACCGAGGAAAGCCCACAGTTGCCAGACACGATGCCTGATGGACAACCCTGGCCGCGGGTAAGCATCGTCACGCCGTCGTACAACCAGGGACAGTTCATCAAGGAGACCATCCGTTCAGTGCTGCTCCAGGGCTATCCGGACCTGGAGTACATCATCATTGATGGCGGTTCCACCGATGGCAGCGTGGACATCATCCGCAAGTATGAGCCCTGGCTGGCCTACTGGGTTAGTGAGCCGGATGAGGGACAAGCAGATGCGATCAATAAAGGTCTTCAGATAGCGCAGGGAGAGATAGTAGCCTGGTTGAATTCGGATGATGTATACCTGCCAGGAGCAATGTCGGCTGTCGCAAAAGCCTGGATGGCATACCCCAACAGCCTGATCGTCGGGGATGTAATCAACTTTGACGAGGAGACCGGCAAGGAGGAGTTGGTCCACCAGCAGGGCATCACCCTGGAAAAGTTTATTGACTTCTGGTCCGAACCAAGACCGAGTTGGCACCAGCCTGGACTGTTCTTCCCTCGTGTTGCTTGGCAAAGGGTAGGGCCGCTGGATGAGTCGTTGTGGTATGCCATGGACTACGACTTGATGTGCCGTCTGCTGCAATACTATCCTGTCGTCTATCTGGATCAAGTAGTGGCAAAATTTCGAAAGCATCCGACGTCTAAAACGGTTTCTGGCTCATTGCGCGGCATGATAGAGCTTATGACGGTTCCTCGACGTTATTGGCATCTGGTGCCAACCCTCGACACTGTGGAGTATGATCGACATTGCGTCCAACATTTAGTCAGGTATTTTGTGACGAGTGTTTTGCAGCGTCAGTTTGGCAGAGCCCGGTGTGCTCTGAAACATGCTTGGGAAATCAGTCCTGTTGAGACTGTACGGAGTGGGCTGCTGGAGATGTTCTCTCGCTCTCGTGAGAAGTTACAGAGGGGGTGGAAACATGCGTCTTCCCCAAGCCAGTGAAATACGCAGCAATGGAGCGTGGCATCTTTACCGACATGACTTGCTTGAATGGCATAACCCAAATTGGCTGTATCGTCTCGATTATAGATACCGTTTACATCGTGTTATTGAGCTTGTCAAGCGATATGCGCCCGGGCGGCAATGTTTGGAAGTAGGTTGCGCTCAGGCGAACACGAGCCTGTTGCTAGCTGAGCAAGGGTATAAGGCTACGGTTCTGGACCTGGATTCTGAATTTATTGGGTATGCTCGTTTAAAACACACGCACGGAGAGGTGCGCTTTCTGGTAGCAAACGGAGAGAACCTGCCATTTTCCAATGCCAGCTTCCATGTGGTGCTTCTAACTGAATTGCTAGAGCATGTGGCGTATCCAGAAGATTTTTTACAAGAGGTGCATCGGGTGCTCTTTCCAAACGGCATAATTGTGCTCACTACCCCTAATGGTGCCCATCATCAAAGTGAGTTGCCAACGTTCGAGCAGGTGAGACTGGACCGTACCCCTATTGTAACTAAGCAATTTGGACCAGATGCTGGCGACCATCTGTTCCTATTCAAAATGAGAGAACTGCAGACGGTTGTTAAATACGCTGGATATCAGGTTGTACACGCAGAAGAGTTTTTTGTGGACGTTGTTCGTCGGATTCGTGGTAAATTATGGTCGTATAAAATTTGGCAAGGAGTTGGCTCGATCTTGACTAGACCTTTAGCTGTGATATTTCTTCAGCTGGATGCAATTTTGAGAAGGCTACATCTGGTTGACTCAGAGCGGTCTGCTATGGGTTTGCTGTTGGTGGCAGTCAAAGAAAATGAACCCTCTAGTTAGTATCATCATCCCTACCTATAATTGCCGCCGCTGGCTAGGCCAGGCCATTGACAGTGCTCTGGCCCAAACCTATCCTCACTGCGAAATCATCGTCGTGGACGATGGCTCGACCGACGGCACCGGTGAGTGGGTACAGAGGCAGTATAAGGATCGGATCCGCTACGTTTGGCAGAAGAACAGCGGACGTGGAGCAGCACGCAATCATGGTCTGGAAATGGCGCAAGGCGAATACGTCCAGTTCTTGGACGCCGACGATATGATCTCGCTCCACAAAATCGCTGCTCATGTCAAATTCTTGGAGAAGCATCCCGAGTTTGGAGCCGTTTATGGACATTGCCGTGTATTCTATGACAATGACGAGCAGCGCACCTGGGATTGGCCTGGACAGATCCATTATGTATCCGGGGATATTCTGGAGCAAGAAATCCACAGGCCATTTTTATTGCCGATAATGGTGCTTGTGCGGAAGTACTGGGTGGAGCACGTTGGGGGATTCCAAGTTAATTTGCATAGCAACGAGGATTGGGACCTGTGGCTAAGGATCGCTCTGGCTGGAGCCAGGTTTCACTATTTACCCGGCAGGGTGGTCGCCTGGTATCGCAGACGAGCCAATGATACAGCAAAAGCGTCCGTTCATCTACAAAGTGGTGTGATCGTGCTACGCAGACTGGAATCGCTTATCAACAATCGCGAAGAACGAAGGCGCCTACACTTGAAGCAGGCTATCGGGAAATGGCAGTATAGCTATGGCCGAGCCTTAGTCGAGGAAGGACAGCGGCGAGTTGGCATAGCCGAGATGGTTAAGTCTTTGTTGTTGAATCGCGACGATTTGGGACGTAAACTGGTGACAATTAGCGGATTAACTTTTCTGTTACCCGATCAGGCTCGAGGCGCGAAGGCAACCTTGCGGACCTGGCTTCGCTCCCTGCACGACGGAATTACCTTGCAGCTTTTTCAAGAGAGTGACGAATGAGAGTCGCTGTTATTAGCCATGCCTTGGTGATCCCCCGTAACCGAGCGCGTTGGATCGCGCTGTCTGAGCGCCATCCAGACGTTGAGGTTTTCTTGATCGTACCAGCCCATTGGGAAGAGAGCCGCTATGGTGCTTCTGTGACCTACCGGGTGCAAATGGAGCAGAGAGGTAACTATGCCGTATTGCCGGTGCCGATGATCAAAGTGGGTGGACATCTACTGTTCCAATCATTGGATTTACACTTGAGACAAGTCCAACCGGACATAGTACGAATCGGCGGTTGGTCATCCAGTTGGATGTTTATGCAAGCGTTGTTGTGTCAAAGGTTGTGGGCGTCTCATGCCAAGGTTTTGTGGTCTACCTACATGAACATCTACAAATCTCCACGTTATCTACACCAGCAGTGGAAGCAAGCGTTCCTCTATCATACGGTCGACGCTGCTCTAGCAGGCGGTGAATGCGTACGCGAGGTGCTGGAACACACCGGATTTGATAAACCTATCTACGTGCAAACCGAGATTGGGGTTGACCCGGCGGACTGCATCAGCCAAGATGCTGCCGATCTGTGCGAGAGACTGGGTCTGACCGGCTGTGTAATCGGATTCGTGGGCGCACTGCGCATGGACAAGGGAGTACTGGATCTTTTCGAAGCGGTACATAGTCTATCAGGGGATTGGAGCTTGCTGGTAGTGGGTGATGGCGAGTTGCGGCCTGTGTTGGAGGAACAGGCCCAAGTGGGTAACTTAGCCAGACACCGTATCCACTTTGCTGGTCGCGTTGAACACAAAGACGTTTTTGCGTATTACAACTGTATGGATGTCATGGTCCTACCGTCCCATACCACACCGACTTGTCGAGAGCAGTTCGGATTGGTCTTGGCAGAAGCGATGCTCTCCCGGGTGGCTGTGATTGGCTCAAGCAGTGGTGAAATTCCGTACGTCATCGGTGACGCCGGACTTGTATTTCCGGAGAAGGACGTGCAAGCTTTGCACCGATGTCTTCAACGGTTAGTCAATAACCCTGAACTGCGAGGTGAATTAGCACATCGTGGGTATGAACGCGCGTTGTGCAAGTACTCGGCAGCTGTTTTGGCTGATGAGTTTTACGCGATTTGCCGGGAGCTAGTTGCGCAATGACTCGAGACTTGGAGGGACACCCGGTTGGCCCTCGTGCCTGCCTCGCAATGCTCGATCCGCAGTATGGGGGTGGCATTCTCACCTTATTACGCGAACTGTGTCCGATTCTAATTGGCTGGGGCATCAAGCCACGGCTGCTTTTTCGTTCCATCTCTGACAATGATCTCCAGCCTCGCAGACTGCTCCGCCGCTTGCGCTTGTGGGATGTCCGCTGTAGGATGACATTTAACCTGCCGAGCATGGCGCTTGGCCATGTTCCAGCCATTTGGCTCCCACTCAGGTATTTCTGGCCATACCCGGTGGTTCAGCGTTACATCAGAACATGTGACATGCATATCGTAGTCGGTGGGGCATTGCGGGGCACATCATTTGCTTTAGCGCAAAAGCGTTATCTGATCTGGACCCCCACCCTGGCACTGGACGAGTATAAAGCCAAGGCTGAGGCAGAGGATCTGCAGGCTCGTCAACTTGTCGCTGCAAGGTGGCTACCTCTGCTCGTGTGGCAGGAAAGGATTGCTTTGCGGCGAGCGAGTCTGATTCTGGCTACATCCAACTATACGGCGGCGCGGATCACGACCGTCTGTCCCGATGTGGCAAATCGCGTCCGGATTGTGCCTTGCCCGGTGGAAATTCCGACTCTTTTTCCTTCGAGTGGGAAACTCGATGCAGGCCAGGGTAAGAAGGATGTTCTCTGCGTCGGCAGGTTGCAGGATCCGCGCAAAAATCTTCCTTTGCTACTTCAGGCATTCCACGAGGTGAGTAAGCAACGCTCTGACATTTTTCTTCGGCTGGTGGGGGGAACTGACAAACAGACTCTAGAGAAATGGTTGACTCGGTTGAAACTTCGTGATCGAGTCATTGACATGGGCAAAGTAAGTGACACAGAACTGAAAAGGCAGTATCTCCAGGCTGCAGTTTTCGTCCTGCCATCACGTCAAGAGGGATTGGGGATTGTGGTGCTCGAGGCTATGGCAGCCGGTGTCCCTGTAGTCAGTACTCGTTGTGGTGGACCTGAGGATCATGTGATAGATGGAGAGACTGGTTATCTGGTTCCCTCAAATGAGCCGATGGCAATGGCGCAAGCTATTCTGCGTTTGCTCAACAATGACTCTCTACGCCGGCGGATGGGCGATGCAGCCCGAGATTATGCTCAGCGTACTTTTTCCAGACCTGTAGTTGAGATGCAGTTCCGTCGAGCTTTTGAACAAGTGTATCCAGAGATACTGGCTAATCTGTGATGGCTATTTCAAAAGACAAGCAACGTTCATTGATCAACAGATTGCTTAATGCTTTTCTCCGGCACTCAGGCTTTATAGGAATCGTTCGACATGTGAATAGAGCTCAGATCAAGATTCTGATGTATCATAGTATTGCTCCTAAGGAAAGTTATTATGTTAGAGGAATCGGCGTCACCGTAAAACCAACTACATTTGAGGAGCAGTTGAGTTATCTCAGACAGCATTACCGTGTCATACCGCTGCATCAACTGATATTGGAGTTACGTGATGGATGCGTTGGTGAGAAAACAGTAGTCTTAACCTTTGACGATGGGTTTCGAGATAGCTACGAATTTGCATGGCCGATATTGCATAAGTACGGTGTGAGGGCAACAGTTTTTCTGAATAAAGATGTGATTGAACGCGGCAAAATACTATGGATTCATAGATTTACATATCTTGCAAATTGCGCTGGGATGGAACATTTGTGGAAGTTGGCTAGTCAGCGCTGGCCTGCCCTCGCTGGCGTGCACTCTACTCGCACCGGGCGATTTATGGTCTTGATGAACTACTTGGTCGATCAAGTACTTCCGGTAGATCGAGACACTTTCTTGGCGGAAGCATTTCGTTCTTTTGAAATTGCTGATCCCGCTCATAGGGGGTCAGATCTGTATCTTAGATGGGACCAAGTGCATGAAATGGCTGCCGATGGAATTGAATTTGGCAATCATACCCGTTCGCATGAGAATCTGGCTCGGCTTTCTGAAAGAGAGCAACAATGTGAGATCGTCACTGCTAGAGATATAATTGCCGAGATGTTACCAGGGAGCATGATTCCATTTGCGTATCCATTTGGCGGAATGCGTCATTTTACTAACTTGACCGCGCGTATTGTTCGCGAATCTGGGCATTCATGTGCCCTCTTGGGTACAGGCAGGATCAACTCACATGACACGCCGGTCTACGCCCTAGATCGGATCAAGGTCGAGGAGGAACCGCTGTCACAGTTTGCTGCCCGGATTGAAGGTCTCTCTCTCAGGCGCTGGTTAAGAAATGTCAGGAGTCGAAAGCAATGCTGCACGGTGACATCCAGATCCAAAAGTTGAGACCTGGCGAGGAAAAGGCTTTATTTGCTTTCTTGGATGAAGTCTACGCTTCTCAGCCGGCCAAGCGCTTACGTGCGCTTTGGAACTGGCAATATAAGGAAAATCCTTTTGTGCCCTCTGAAAGCTACTCCACTTGGGTGTGCTGGGATGGCGACCGAATTGTCGGGCAGCGACCGCTCATGCCATTCCGTTTATGGGTCGATGGAAGGGAGATGCCGGCAGCTTGGGCGGTCGATTTTATCATCCGGCCGGACTATCGTGGTCGCGGGATCGGTCTGCGGCTGATGGAAGCTATATTGCAGCAGGAGTCAGTTTTTGTCGCGATCGATTCATCTGCCCGTGCGCTAAGGATCTACGAGAAGCTAGGCTGTGTCCGACTCCCTGATGTTCCTCGCTTTATCTTCTTGCATAAGGCGGGGCAACTTCTGCAACGCTGGCTGCCCTGGTCTTGGTTGGCCAACTTGTTAACTCCTCTGGCTAATCAACTGTTGACAATCCACTATCTAGCTTTCCGCAAATCAGTTATAAATGGATTTCAAATCATTGAATTGAACCGATTTGATCCTCTTTTCGATGATCTATGGCAACGGTCTCGGCTAGGCGGCATTCTGCTGGCGTGTCGTACAAAGGATTTTCTCATCTGGCGTTATGCTCAAGCGCCGGGGGCAGAATCGCGCATCGTTGTCGCTCAGCGGGGATCTCGGATAGTCGGATATTTGGTCTGGCGGATGTTGCCGGATCGAAGGACTCTCATCTGTGATATATGGAGCGAGAATGTAGCAGCCGAAGTCTTTGAGGCGTTATTGCGCGATGTTATACAGCGCAGTGGTGCACTAATGAGTGAAAGTATAGAATGCTATGCCACACATAGTGCATTGAAAAGAGCTCTCGTTTCCTGTGGCTTCTACGCACGGGGTGGCAGAAGCATGGTTGTGCACCCTGCTCTGAGTGGTGTAAGAAGGGGGCAGCTGGCTCGGCCTCAGGATTGGTACGTGACTGCGCTGGACAGTGATATTGACCCGATGTTCCGTTGATCGATCTGGCGAGCGTAACTGCCAATGGAGCTGAAATATACAGCGAGGCAAACAAGGAGCAGACATGGGATTGAGTCTTTGGTATGTTTGGTTACGGCAGCGGGCTCCTGCCCCACTGATTACGTGGCTGCATAGATGGCCACTTTTGGTAGCTATAAGCCGTTATTTAGACTCTAGACGACCGTTGATTATCTCTTTGCCTCCTCCGTTGAATGGGCATCGAGCCCATCTTAACTTTCAGACAAGAGGTTTGGCCTACATAAAATATGAACCGCATGTCTGTGAGGTTATCCAAGATATAGTCAAACCAGGTTGGATGGTCATTGACGTTGGAGCACACATTGGGTACTTCTCTTTGTTGTTAGCCAAGTGTGTGGGGTTGAATGGGCGGGTCTTTGCTTTTGAACCACTACCGAGCAATGTTGCTCTGTTACGTGAAAACATTGCCCTTAATAACTACGAAAGCATCGTTCGAGTCGAGGCACAGGCTGTCGCTGATGCTTCAGGCATCGTTAGTTTGCACGATGGTCCTACAACCTCAGAAGCGTCAATAATGTGGTATGAAGAGAATACTGAACATGCGGTGCCTGCTGTAAGTCTGGATGACTACTTTCGACCGCTGGGATTTCCCCATGTGGATTTCCTCAAGGTGGATGTAGAAGGGGCGGAGAGTCTAGTTATAGCAGGCATGGAAACGATAATCTCTCAGAGCGAACCGATCTTTCTGCTAGAGCTTCATGGCGAGGTGGCCCGACCGGGGGTTGAGAGACTGATGCGGGCTGGTTACGAGTTGTGGAGTGTGAGTAAGCAGATGGAAATCGAAAAGCGCAATCTGACTGCGTCTATTGGGCATGAACACTGTTTGGCAATACCAAGGGGCAAAGCGCTTTGAGTCTCTATTCTCTCAATGGGAGATGTGGCGGATTGAGGCAAGGGAGGCGTGGTTGACAATGAATTTGGTGGTGTGACGTGTGTGGAATTGCTGGCATAGTTGGTTTGGCTGATCGCAATGTGATAGAGGCGATGATCGAAGTTCAGGCCCATCGTGGCCCCGATGATCGCGGTATCTTTGTAGATGATGCGCATCAGGTTGCCCTGGGCAACTGCCGCTTGTCCATCCTTGATCTTTCGTCGGCCGGCCACATGCCGCTGCGTTTCTCCAATGAGCGCCTGTGGATTACGCATAACGGTGAAGTCTACAATTTTCGGCTCTTGCGCGCCGAGTTGGCGCGGAAAGGGTATGTTTTCACTTCAGGTACAGATACTGAGGTCATTTTGACAGCCTACGTAGAGTGGGGCGCGGAATGTCTATCGCGCTTGCGCGGCATGTTCGCCTTTGCCATTTACGATGGCCGGGAGCGAGACGGTAGGGAGCGGCTGTTCCTGGCCCGGGACCGCTTTGGCATCAAGCCGCTCTATTGGGCACAGATAGGCGGTGTCTTTCTGTTTGCGTCGGAATTAAAAGGGTTGCTGGCTAGTGGCCTCATAAATCGGCGGCTCGACCATCAAGCCATCTGGGACTATCTTTCGTTAGGTTCAGTGCCACCTCCACGTACCATGTTGGTTGGTGTGCGCGCGTTGCCTCCAGGGCATTATATGGTTGTGCAGCAAGGAAAGGTTAGGATTGAGCAATACTGGGATCTTTACAAGCCACCAGAGCAGAGCAATCCACTTGCCTCGTTAACATTGTCCGAAGCAGCCCTTGAATTGCGCCGCCTGTTGGAGGAGGCTACCCACCTGCACATGTTGGCCGATGTGCCGGTCGGAGCCTTTCTCAGCGGCGGGGTGGATTCTACGGCTATCGTGGGCCTGATGAGCCGGCAGGTCTCCCGCTCCCTCAAGACTTATTCCATAGGCTTTGAAGGGGCGGGAAAGCGCTTCAGCGAACTGCGCTGGGCCAGAATAGCTGCCGAACGCTTTGGCACCGAGCACACTGAGGTGATCGTTACTGGCGAGGACGTAAAGCTCGAGTTCGACCGGTTGATCGCCGCTATTGATCAGCCCAGCGTAGATGGCGTGAACAGTTACTTTGTCTCCAAGGCAGCGCGCACAGGGGTGACGGTCGCGCTGTCAGGATTGGGGGGGGACGAATTCTTTGCTGGCTATCCACAATTCCGTTGGTTTGCATGGGCCGAGCATTTGGCGCCAACGGGTAGTCCTACTTTGGCCCTCCTGAGTCCGGCCTTGGCCATCTTGCCGGGTCGCTGGCGGGTTCCGCTGCGTTTTCTGGCGGCCCGTCCCCTTGAACGACACAGCAGCGTGCGGCGCATTTTTACCGAAAGAGAGAAGCGCTCTCTGGCTCCCTCGCTGCTGGACGGAGAGAATACCTTGCAGCCCACATCCAGGTTCTATGCCCCTTTGTTACATCCGGAGTGGGATGGCGTGACTCAGACCACTTATGTAGAGGCCAGAGGGTATATGGCCCATACGCTACTGCGTGACACAGATGTCATGAGCATGGCCCATTCGTTAGAAGTACGAGTGCCGTTTCTCGACCATGTGGTGGCCGAGTTTGCCTTCCGCTTGCCCGGTTGTTTTAAACTGAATGGCGCTGACACCAAGATTGTCTTGGTTCGGGCGCTGAGTGATTTGTTGCCACAGGCTATCATGAAGCGTCGTAAGATGGGTTTCCAATTTCCAATGAGAGACTGGTTGGCTGGGCCTTTGAGGAATCGTGTTCATGAGGTCTTGTGCTCTCGTCAAGCTGCATACCTTTTTGACCAGCAGAGGTTGTTTAAAGTCCAGACGGACGTCTTTGAGGGGAAGAGATCTTACATACACCTTTGGTTGCCTACAGTGCTCGTTGCTTGGGCGCAACTGTATGGATGTTCACTATAGTTGCGAATGCCGGGTCTATGTGCGAAGGCGGATGATGGTTGCAAAAATATTCAAGCGAACTGAAAGAGGATTTGATTTGGCAGCAGGGACAGGGCTACGTACTATCCTGATTATTTTGGCTCTTGCGCTTTCACTCCAGAGTGGTCGCATGGCGACAACTGTAAGGGGGAGTATGCTCTTGGTGGTTTCAGTAGCTGTAGTAAGCATTGCACTTGTGATTCTCATGAAGCCGCGTTTGGTGTTGTGGCTGCTGCCAGCAGGTGTTACCATTCCACGCACGGCGCCGCGTCTGTTCGGGCGATTCGGACTCTTGGAGCTTGTTTTGGCTTTAGGGGCTATGGCTTTACTAATGCACTTGGTGATCCATCGCAAGCGGATATATACAGACTGGTTCTTCAAAGTGATGTTACTGGCCGCTCTGCCCATCGGGTCTTCGTGGCTTTTAGGCCGTGGTGAGGGGGATGGCGCGCTTCTATATATCTGGTTGGGTGCCTGTCTCGCCTATTTGTTGGCTATCAACTTGGTCACCGGTAAACGGGAACCTTATCGTGTTTTGGATGTGGCCGCTATTATCGTCGTAGGGTTGTTGGTGGCCGATGTCTGGCTAAAAGGAACCCAAAAACCATGGGAGACAGATGTACCCTGGGTTGTATATCGTCAGGCTGGAACTACGGTAGGGATGGGTAACTTTGCAATGACTTTGATGGCTATGGTATTGCCTGTGTTGTTGGCGTATGGCATAGTTGTGAAGAATCGAGTTGTCCGTTGGATGAACATCATTGTGTTCCTGGTCGGTACGACTGTAGCTATTTCGTTCCTGACACGCATTGTTATAATCAGCCTAATTGTGTCGGTCCTGGCCATGAGTTATATGCTCCGGCGGAGGAAAGGGGCAGAAGGGAGAAAGATCGCCCGCAGAACGGCATTGATGGCGGTTCTTCCTCTTGCCATCGTGCAGTTATGGGCTGGGGAGATTATTGATGCATTTGCCGATCGGTTTGCCCGAATCTACTATGCGGGAGATCCCAGATTTGAAATATGGCGTGGTCAATTTGAAATATTCGCAGCCTCTCCTTTGTGGGGATATGGTTCCATTAACACCTGGGAACGATTTGGTGTCCATGGCAGTCATGGCCTTTACTTGCGTGCGTTGTATGAATATGGGTTAGTCTTTATGATACCGCTTGCAGTACTGCTGGTCAAATGGTTTGCCAACAGTTGGCGACTTGTTCAGCGCGATGGTCTGGATAATTGTCGTTTCGCTTTTGCACTGGCGAACTGGGGAGTTGTAACCGGTGTATTGATTACTACTATTCCTGTCCCTTATATCTATGCGCATGGAGCCTACGCTACGTTGGCTTTCTTTACAGCCGGATTGCTAGCAACTCAGCTACGTATGCTCGATGAACGGGTTGACGAGTTATAGGCATACATAAATTGAGCCTTTGGACGCAAGAGGGGAAGCTGATTGATGACTATGAAAGTGTTGGGTATCCATATCGGTCACGACAGTTCAGCCTGCCTGGTGGTTGATGGACGGATTGTGGCCGATGTAGCGGAAGAGAGATTCACCCGCATCAAGCATTATGCCGGGTGGCCACTGAGAAGTATTGCTTATTGTTTATCAGCGGGTGGGTTGGACATTGAGGATATAGACCTTGTGGCGGTGCCATCCAGTGGACCGTATCCTGAGCTGAATCATCTGCTTGGCCTGGAAGGAGATCGAGTTGAAAAATGGAGCACAGGACGTCGAGCACTCGAGTTTGCGCGACGATTGATGAAACGGGGTACCGCTAAGCCACCTCTGTATGTCAAGGCCTACCGGCTACCGGATCATGCAGAGATTAAACACGTAGACCATCATCTGGCCCATGCCGCATCCGCTTATTACACCAGCGGCTTTAGAGGGAAGCAGCTTATTGTCACCCTCGATGGTGCCGGCGATGGATTCTCTACATGTGTGTGGCGGGGCCAGGATGGGAAAATAGAGCCTCTGTACAGGTTGGGAACGGAGGCCTCGCTCGGTTGGTTCTATAGCAATGTTACCGAGGCATTGGGTTGGTGGCATGGTGATGGCGAGGGCAAGACCATGGGCCTGGCTCCTTATGGAGATCCCCAGAAAGTGGGGGCCGCACTGGACTTTTTCTATCCCAAGTTTTCTGGCGGCGAACTGGTGGAGCCTCATAATTTTGGTCGTCCATACTTTTGGAACGCCAATGGCGCTTTCCAGTGGCACTTTGATGAGGCAGGGGAGATTCAACGTCTGGTTGAACGATATGGACGCGAGCACATCGCTGCCAGGGCTCAGGACGTGTTGGAGGAACAGGTCATGGAACTGGTGTTGCCCTGGTTGGGTCAAGAAGGGACCAATCACCTGTCGTGTGCAGGTGGGGTATTTCTGAACGTCAAACTGAACCAGCGTCTGTGGGAGAGTGGCAAGCTGGAATATCAACATATCTATCCCAATGCGGGAGATGGAGGCCTGGCGGTCGGTGCTGCGCTCTATGCTTATTTTGAAGCCAACCCTGACGCGCCGATACCTGGTCTTGAGCATCTTTACTTGGGGCCGGAGTATTCCAACGAAGAGATCAAAGCCATACTTGATGCACGAAACTTGGCTTATCGCTTGGTGGATGACGTTGCTGGTGTGGGGGCGCAGTTGCTGGCCGCAGGCAAAATAGTGGCTTGGTTTCAGGGACGCATGGAAAGTGGTCCCCGTGCGTTGGGCAATCGCTCGATCCTGATGAGTGCCAATAAACCGGAGTATAAGGACATTATTAATGCTCGTGTCAAGTTTCGGGAGCCATTCCGGCCGTTCTGTCCCTCCCTGCTTACCGAGTACAGGGAGTCTTACCTCGTCAACAGTCGGGAGGAGCCTTTCATGATTACGTCTTTTGATGTGCAACCGGAAAAACGCGATAAAGTGCCGGCTGTGGTTCATGTGGATGGCACAGCTCGCCCACAGACGGTGCGGCGAGAGATAAACCCGTGCTACTGGAGCCTTATTCACCGTTTTGGCGAACTTACGGGGGAATATATGATCCTCAATACGTCATTCAACATTAAGGGAGAGCCTATCATTTGCCATCCGAGGGAAGCTATTCGCTGCTTTTATGACTCGGGGATTGATGTCTTGATCCTGGGGGGGGTCATTCTGGAGAAGGGCAGGCTGTGACCTGCCCATGCTGTCTGGATGCACAAGATTCTCTACTTTCATCACGCCGATAAGCTAGGTGGGGCACCACTGAGCCTTCTAGATCTCGTTGAGCGGCTTGACCGTTCTCGTTTCCAACCTGTTGTGTGCTGTCTGAAAGATGGTGAGGTGGTGTCGTATTACCGTCAGCGAGGCGTAGAGACCCATGTCGTTACAGGTATCACAACGTTTGGACATACGACTGGGGGATGGTATCCACTATATAATCCTGTGAGTGTCTGGCGGTTTGGTAAGTCTCTAGTCCGGTTTCCGCTTGCAGTGTGGCGCACGTACAAATTGATACAAGCACAGAAACCGGCATTGGTTCATCTCAACTCACTAACGCTGGTGCCTTCGGCCATCGGCGCCAAACTCGCTGGTGTTCCCTTAATCTGGCATGTGCGGGAGACAGTTCACCAGGGGCACTGGGGCGTGCGTAAGCGGATGATTCGTTGGCTGGTACGGAATCTGCCCGACGAAGTAATATATATCAGCCGGGACAACCAGCGCCGCCTGGCCGATGACCGCCATCGGGGCTGGGTCATCTACAACTTTGTAGATTTTGCCCGCTTCGACCGTCACCTGGACGGCATGGTTGCGCGAGAGCGGCTGGATATTCCCGCCACGGCCCGTGTTGCCCTCTTCTTGGGTGGGATCAGCTTGATCAAAGGGGCTTTGCCGCTCTCGCGGGCGTTGCCTCTGATTAGACAGCGTGTGCCAGAGTTCATCTGCCTGGTAGCTGGCCGAACTCAAGTGAGGCAACCCCGCTCTTTAGGGGAGTTATGGCGCCGATGGCGGTCACTGGTAGGGTGGCCAACGGACGTCCAGAAAGTGCAAGACCTATTCTCTGCCCAAGCGGCGGAAGGGTGGGTGCGCTTGCTCGGTTTTCGTACCGATGTGGAGCAACTTATCGCTGCTTCGGATGTGGTTCTCTTTCCGGCAGTGGTGCCACACTTTGCTCGGCCAGTGATCGAAGCCGAAGTCATGGCTAAACCGGTGGTGGCTTCCCGACTGCCTTCCATAGAGGAGGTGGTGCGAGATGGGCAGACGGGCTTGCTAGTGCCGCCCAATGACCCGGAAGCATTGGCCGCTGCTGTTGTTGCTATCCTCACAGATGAGAGCCTGGCTACACGCCTGGGTGAAGGGGGATATCAGCAACGCCGTCAGTTTGACGCCCGTAGCAATATGGCCCAGGTAGTTAAGGTTTACGAACGGTTGTTGAGTTAGAGAGGATTGCTGCAAATGCAAGAGCCAAACCCTGAGAGCAAGACGATAGCAACTGCGTATGGAGAGAAGGCTTCGTATGAATATGATAAGAGAAGATTCTCCACCCCTCATGGGAAGCTGTTCAACCAATTGGAGATGGAACAACTGAGTAGAGTGGCCCGGGACTTAGCCCATCCAAGCAGAATTCTCGAGGTAGGATGTGGTACTGGCAGATTCATGCGATCGTTATGTTCTAAAGGGCATAAAGTATATGGGCTAGAACCTTCCGTCTTTATGCTTGATAAGGCTCGAGAGAAAACTCTGCAATTTGAGTATGCCTATTATGTGTTAGGAGAAGGGAAAGCGCTACCTTTTCCTAATGATGCTTTTGATCTTGTATACTCAATTAGAGTAATCAACCAAGTGGCTTCCCTGGACTATGCATTTGAGATGATTAAGGAGATGGTCCGAGTATGCCGGTCACGGGGATGCATATTGTTGGAGTTCTGCAATAGTAGAGGAATACGTCGTCGTAAATACCGCGGCGTTCGTATGTCTGTGGGGGATTTGGAAGCCCTGCTGAACTGTGATCCGTCCGTTTGTATCGAGAGTGTAACTGGTATTCTGTTTCTATCCCAAACTGTTATGAACATGGTGCCTGTTTATGGTCTCAGTCTGTTCGAAAGGGTGGATAGAAAGCTTGCTGGCTGTCTCCCTCAATTGTGCAGCAGATGCTACGCAGTTATCAGGAAATAATTACACGTGTGGAAAGGAGACTGATATCCTATGAAAGTTGCTTTGTATGTAAGTGGGGCGCAATATCCACCTGAATATTACAGATCTGTCTCAGGACATGTCCAGGTAGCTCTTAAAACAGCAGAATGTCTAGCTGCGCGGGGGCATAGAGTGACATTGGTTACGACTCACGCTCCTCAGCACTATCGGATTCCTCCTATCGTGCCGCTCGATGGTGTCACGGTTGAAATCATAACTCAAGCCACCAGACCTTGGCCTAGTCATCACTCTGTTGATATAATTAAAGCCGTTCGGCAGTTTCGTGAGCTAAGGAGATTGCTGGATAGAAATAATTATGATGTTATCCATTTTGTTGGACATAGCAAAACAGCTTGGTTATTAGGGCTGATCAAGGCATCAGGCGTTCGGGCAAAAGCTATGGCAACGTTGATTAGCTATCAAAAAAATAAGAAAACAATATTCGATCTTATTGATAGCAGGTTTTTTGCCTACATTGATCAATTTGTCGCGTTAACCGCGTACACACGATCCATACTACTGGCGTCAGGTTTTGGGCCGGTGGCGGTTGCCCATCCCGGGGTTTTGAGACAACCACCTTGCACTCAGATTCGCCCATTGACGATCCGGCCGGAAGCTAAAGGGTTGGTTTTATTTTGGCGAAATGCAAATATTCGAAATGGTGCAGATATCGCTGGGAAGATATTTACAAAGTTGGCCGTGGAATTTGAATGGTGTGATTTTGTTTTTGCCGTTCGCCCCCATGATGAGCTTGAGCAGCAGCTTCAGGATTTAAGTAAACAGTATAAGAATATTCATCTGTTTATTTACCCATACCCTGATAACGTAACCATCTTCAACTTGATATGCTCTGCTGTTTGCGTAGTTCTGCCTTTTCGCGAGTTATCAATGAATCCGCAGTTTTGTGTCTTAGAAACGCTTTTGACCGGCACCCCTTTGATAACCACTTCCATTGAGTCAAATGGGGAGATCATAGAACATCTTAGAACAGGATATTTGGTCGAACCCTCAAGTGTCGAGCAGACGTACTCAGCTGTGAGGTACTTTCTGGAGAATCAAGACCATGGACGTTCAATTGGTGAAAGGGCAAAGGCGAGGATTCTCGAGCAGTGGAACTGGCAAATATATAGCAAGGAGCTCCTTGACATCTATGAGCAGTTGTGAAACTAGTCTTGTATCCATTGTGATGCCCTCCTTGAACCAGGCACAGTTCATAGAGGATGCCATACGGTCAGTTCTGGGGCAGACCTATCCAAGCGTTGAACTCGTTATCGTTGACGGTGGTTCAACTGATGGGACACTCGAGATACTGAAGCGATATGGAGAGAGGGTCAGGTGGGTCTCGGAACCGGATGGAGGGCAGGGTGATGCGGTTAACAAGGGTATGGCTATGGCTCGTGGCGCTATCATCGGCTGGCTGAACTCGGATGATTTCTACTTTGATCGGGATGTGTTCTCACATGTTGTCCAATTGTTTGAGGCGCATCCCGATGTGGACCTAGTCTACGGGGGCTTGGCCTACGTTGGGCTGCAGGGTGAGCTTCTCCACGTGCGGATACCCCCTGAGCATAATCCAAGTATGTTACAGCGCATAGCTTATATCGTTAATTCGAACACCTTCTTTCGATGCGTGGTCGCCGAGCGTCACAAGGTCAACCCAACCTTTCAATATATCTTGGATCACGAGTATTTTCTGCGGGTTACTCAAGAGCATCGAGCGCTGCGGACACGTAAAATCCTGGCTTGCTTTCGGGTTCAGCCTGAAGCAAAGACTCAGGTGATGTCATCTATCCTTAAAGATGAAGAACGCCATCGCAGGAACGCTGCTCATGGGATTGAGATCAATCTCAAATTCAGGCTGGTGACATATTGGTACCGGGTGATTTACAAGATGCAACTTTGGCAGGGGGAATGCCAACACTGGAGGTTATGGAGGCAGCCCAAGCCATACGAAGCGTTTCTCTCAAGCTCTTGATATGTGAAACTTGGCAGGTATTGACTCTGATTGTTTTCAGCGGCATTGACAGTGCCGGCAAGTCTACTCAGATAGCTAACCTGACGCGGTATTTTCTGGAGAAAGGAGGGTGCCCGGTTATCCTCTGGAGTCGGGGGGGATACACCAGAGGCTTCGGCGCTTTAAAAGGGCTGCTTCGTCGCCTTTTTCCAGGGTTCATTCCACCTCCAGGGCGAAGCAGGCAGCGTGAGGCAGCCTTACGCCAGGCCCAAGTCCGCCGTCTGTGGCTGGTATTGGCGCTGCTGGACCTGCTCCGCGTCTACGGGCTAAACATCCGCTGGTGGCGCTTGCAAGGGCGCACCGTCATCTGTGACCGCTACCTGTGGGACACTCTGATTGACTTTCGCCTGAACTTTCCGGCCGAAAGCGTGGAAGACTGGTGGCTCTGGCGTTGGCTGGTGCGCCTGACTCCTCAGCCCGACGTGTCATTTCTGTTGATGATCCCGGTGGAAGAATCTTTGCGCCGCTCACGGGGCAAAGACGAACCCTTCCCCGAATCGGAGGAAAAGCGGAGACAGCGGTACGCGCAATATCAGCAACTGCAGCAGGAAGGGCGTTGGTCGGTCGTGATTGATGCCACCCAACCGGTGGACCAGGTCTGGGCGGACATCCAAGCTGCTCTGCAAATTCAGAAGCCCGATTTTTAAGGGCTCCACGGGTGGTATGAGGCTGGCTGCAGGCGCTTTTCGTGACTGCTACTCACCTTCTCCTGCTGGGCTATCGTCCAGCAGTTTCCTGACAGGCAGTTGGCACTCAATTTCGCACATCCAGAGGTGGATTGTCATCCGCCGCGAGCACGAGGTGAGTAGCGCTTTTCAGGGGGCAGGGCGGTGTCTTTCGTACGGAGCAGCACGGCATGAAAATTGCCGAACTGATACAGCGGGAGCCTTTTGGCGAGATCCTTGAGCGCACGCTGACCCACTATCTAAGGGGGCGTTACCGGCTAGATGCGCGTCTGACCTGGTGTCAAGGGCGCTCGCCTGGCCGGGCCGGGGAACAACTGTGGCGCTGTCTGCCGCAACTGAACGTACTCTTTGCGCCCGACGTCCGCGCCGAAACCTTTGAAGTGATCCGTCGGGAGTTCAGCTACACGCCGGTACGGTGGCGCCGATGGCCGCAAAAGCTGCTGGTGGACTGGCTGACCATCCCGACCGTGGCTCACCGTATGGCCCGTTTCACGCTGGCCGTCTCCCCGGCCCTGGAGGACACCGCCCATCTGTTGTGGCTGGGCGGCAACAACCGCCTGCGCCTGGTGGACGTGGCCCGCCGACGGATAGTGTTTGTGCTCAAGCGGGGGTTTGACCCACAGACAATGCGGCGCGAAATCGAGGTGCGGCGCGAAGCGCACAGCCTGCCCATTCCGCCGATTGACCAGGTGGCCGAGGACGGTACCTGGTTCGAGGGGCCGTTGATTGCGGGCCGTCCGTTAAATCGCCTGCGTGATCCAGACACCGTGCGCTGCCTCGCAGACGAGGCGTTGTGTCTGTTGTGGCGCTGGTCGGCCTACACGCGCCGGGAACAGCCGGCCGCCGACTATGTGGCGCACCTGGCAGACCGGGTGCGGCAGTGGGTCAACGGCGGCCCGGCGTGGGATCCACCGACCCGGCAGCAGGTGGAGAGCTGGCTGGGCTGTATCCAGGAGGTTGTGCAAAGACTCTCGCACAAGGCCGGGAGCACGCTGGACACAGCCATAGGGCACGGTGATCTGCAGCCCGGCAATATCCTCTACGATGGGGGGCAAATCTGGCTCACCGACTGGGAGTACTCGGAGCGGCGACAGTGGGCGTATGACGCTTTGACGTTCTGGCTTGACTCCCGCTTTGCCCCTGGGCTGGCTGACAGGATGGCCAGGATGTTGGAGTGCCCTGCATGGGTGCAGAACCGGCCGGTCGTAGCCGGGTGGTTGAACTGGTCAAAATTGTCCATCGAACGCCGCAAGCTGATGCTGGTCATCTTTTTGCTGGAAGAGTTGGCCTGGCGGGCCCGTGAAAACGCCAACCCGTATTTTCACCGATTGGATGCAGGCTGGCAGGCCTACGCCGGAGAGCTGGAGACTGCGCTGACCCGGATAACGAGATAAAGAGTATGCGCGTCTTGTTGAACGGCATCAACGCTCTCAGCGCCGGGGGGCGGGCCGTCGTCAGCAACGTGGTCACCTGCATGGCCGACCTCGCCCCGGACATCACCTTTGACCTGGTGCTCCCCGCCGGTCAAGGATACGAGCACTGGCGGTCGGCGGGGAACCTGAACGTGCACCTGGTGCGTTGCCCGGCCAATCGGGTGCTGGCACGGTTGGTGGACGTTTATGTGCGCGTTGCCCAATGGTGCCGTCAGTTTCGGTCGGACGTCTGCTTTACGCTGGGCGACGTTGGGCCGGTCAGGTTGGACATTCCTCACGTGGTGCTTTTGCAGCAGGCCATGATTGTGTACCGTGATGGGACCTTTGAGCGGCTCTGGACGTCGAGCGAACGGTGGAAGTTCTGGTACACGCGCCGGCACTTTGGCCGCATGGCTCCCCACTGCGTGGCGATCACCGTTCAAACGCCGGTCATGGCCGAGCGACTGTGTCGCATATACCGTGTACCGGAAGACAGAGTGTGGGTGATTTCCAGCGCGTTGCCGGCTCATTTGCCGGGGCATCAAGCCCCGGCCTCACCCAATGCCCAAATGATGGCTGTAGACAAACCGTGTCGTCTGCTTTTTCTGGCGGCCGGGTACGAGCATAAAAACCACGTCATATTGCCTGCTCTGGTACAGGAACTGCGCCGTCGTGGGCTGGCGGACGTTGTGCAGGTCTTTGTGACGCTAGACCCGTCCGTCCGCCGCTACGAACGCGACCTGCTCGCCCGCCTGAAACCATACACCGATTGTGTGACCAACCTGGGTCGCCTGTCCCCAGAACAAGTGCCGGGGGCGTACGCGGCCGCCGGCGCCCTCTTTATGCCCACTCTGGCGGAATCGTTCGGTCTGATCTACCTGGAGGCAATGGCTCACGGCTGTCCGATTTTGACCTCCGACCGGGATTTCGCCTGTTGGATGTGCGGCGACCTGGCGCTCTACTTTGAGCCGACAGACCCCGTATCCGTGGCCGACGCAGTGGGACAGTTCGTCCACGCGGGGGCGCCGCCGGAATATGGGGAGCGGGCTGCCCGACGCCTGGCCCAATTTCCGGCTTCCTGGGAGCCGGTGGCCCGGCGATATATCGAGATGCTGAGGCAATGTGCGGCGTGATACGATCCCACATCATCTTCCTGAACATACCTCTGGCGCAAATCCTTGCCAGCTAGCCACAGTTAGTGAGATGCCATAAATCCAGCAGTGCAGAGGGGGAGATGAGCAACTCTGTCCTGGTGACTGGTAGCAATGGTTTGATTGGTTCAGAAGCAGTGCAATGGTTTGATCGGCTGGGTTGGCAGGTCTACGGTATTGATAATAATATGCGTATGCGATTTTTCGGACCTGAGGCAGATACCCGCTGGAACTTAGCTTGGCTGCAAGAGCATACGAATCGTTTTGAACACTTTGATATTGATATTCGTGATCGAAAAACAATTCTGCAGTTTTTTCAAGATCACTCGCTAGATTTGATCATTCACTGCGCTGCACAGCCAAGCCATGATCTGGCTGCTCGAATACCTTTTGAAGATTTTGACACTAATGCGGTAGGAACGCTTAATCTTCTGGAGGCAACTAGGCGATATTGTCCTGATGCCGTGTTCATCTTCATGAGCACAAACAAAGTATATGGAGATGCACCTAATGAAATCCCACTGGTGGAATTGGAAACACGGTATGACTACGCTAACCCTCAAGACTACAATGGCATAGATGAAACTTGCCGCATCGATCGCTGCTTGCACAGTCTCTTTGGGGCCTCAAAGGTTGCGGCCGACATAATGGCTCAAGAATATGGTCGGTATTTCGGTATGCCTGTCGGGATTTTTCGAGGTGGCTGTCTGACAGGCTCACACCACAGTGGGGTACAATTACATGGCTTTCTCTCCTACCTGGTAAAGGTCGCTGTTAGCGGCGGATCGTATACAATCTTTGGCTATAAAGGCAAACAAGTACGTGACAATATCCATAGTTGGGATGTTGTAAGTGCTTTCTATGAGTTTTACAAGAACCCGCGTTGTGGTGAAGTGTATAACATTGGCGGTGGTCGCAATAACAGCATTTCTGTGCTGGAAGCCATTGACAAGATAAGCCGCCTGACCGGTAAGGAAATCCAATGGACGTACCAGAACCGGCCGCGCGTCGGCGATCACATTTGCTACATCTCCGATCTATCAAAACTGCAAACCCATTACCCTAACTGGAGGATCACGCGCAAGTTAGATGACATCTTGCAGGATATGGTGGCGTTTGAACTAGCGCGAGTTCAGAAGAGAAGTACCCAATGCGAATTTGGCTAATCACTGTGGCTGATCCCATACCCTCAGACTACATGCGCCCTATGCGCGTGATGCAGGTAGCCGACCAAGCCATTGCTCGTGGGCACGAGGTGACAATATGGACGACAAGCTTCTCACATCACCTTAAACGCCAACGAGTTCACCAAGATACAGAATATCAGGTTCAAACAAATTACCGAGTTGTGGTGCTCAAGTCATGGGGCTACAGAAAGAACATTTCGTTGCAACGCTATCTGGCTCATTGGCACTTTGCCAAACGGCTTTCCCATGCTTTTGAGAATGCAAAAACGTACCCCGACATTGTGATCGCAACATTGCCTCCTCTTGATACAGTATTGGCTGCAGTGACTTTTTGCCAGAAACAAGGCATTCCAGTGGTGGTTGACGTGATTGATCCTTGGCCTGATGGGATTCTATCACTAGCGCCTAAAGCACTACGCCCACTGGCCAAATTGCTCTTAGTACCACTTTATAGACAAGCCAAGCGCATATTCTCCAGCGTGTCAGCTATAACCGGCATATCTCAGACCTATGTTGAGTGGGGACTACAACTCAGCGGCAGAAAAAATATCCCGACATGGGTATTCTGGCCCGCTGCTGATGTGAAGTTTTATAACTCAGAAGATGATCAAGCATGCAGGGATAGGTTGGGAATACCACTCAAAAAAAATATCAGGCAGGGATCGAGGTCACCGGACGGCGCTGGAGGCGTTGAGAGGGGCAGGAGGCAGGGCTCTCAGTGGGATTCAGCGTTCTCAATGGCTCGGGAGGCAAGGTCGCCTACAGTTTTAAATGATACTCATGAGTTGGATGTGGTTCGTTTTGTGTATGCTGGAGCTTTGGGGCGATCATACGATGTGGAAACCGTAGTTAAAGCAGCCCGCCTGTTGAACAGTCAAGGGGAAAAACGAGCTCATTTCGAAATTGCTGGCACTGGTCCGAAAGCTGAGCTGATTCACAGCATGGCATCCGAATTACCCAATGTCTCGCTTTACGGGTGGTTAGATGCCAAGGCCTTGCTAGCGCTGCTAAAGCGCAGCCATGTCGGTTTGGCGCCTTACACGAAGGATTCCACTCAAACGGTCACCTATAAGCTATTTGAATATCTGGCAGCGGGATTGCCAATTTTGTGCTCATTGCCTGGTGAGATGACAGACTTTATCGTTAAGCACAGGGTAGGCAGGTTCTTTGAACCGGGAAACGCAGTGGCATTGGCGGATCTGGTGAGCGAGATCCTTGAAGATGTAAGTTGGCTGAAAGATGCAAGTCGCTTGGCCAGACAAGTGGCTTGTAAATACGGAGAGAAGTGCGTTGTGTATACTAAAATGGTGCAGGTATGGGAGACAATAGCGGAAGATAAAGTATGTTTGAAAGGGCATATCGCCACCAAGTCGAGCGCACTCTAGTGACTATTATGCAACGGGCGTCGGGCTGGGTCAGCCTGTACAAACAAACGGATGACGCCCGGCTGTGGCAGGCCGCGCAGGAGAACCGCGTCGCCTCCATCGTCGCCCATGCCCTGATGGATACCCTCGGCCCTGAACACACCCCGGCCCACTGGCGTCGGGCTCACGCAGAGACTTATGACCGCATCTCTGCCTACCTGGCCGAACTGGACCGCGTCGCTGCCCGGCTGACAGAAGAAGGCATCTCTCTCGTCGCCCTCAAAAACGGCGGCATCGCCCGTGGCCTCTATCCCTGCCCTGGCTGCTGCCCCATGGGGGACCTGGACGTGCTGGTGGAAAAACGCCACTTTCGTCGTGCCCACCGAATTCTGCTGGCCGGAGGCTACCACTTTGAGTTCCGCAGTCCACTGGAGGAGGCCGAGCTGGAAGCTGCCGAAAAAAGCGGTGGGGCCGAATATTGGAAAATCCTGCCCAATGGCGTGAGACTGTGGCTTGAACTGCAATGGCGGCCGGTGGCCGGACGCTGGATCCGCCCCGATCAGGAACCATCCGCCAAAGACCTGATAGCTCGCTCTGCCCCTATCGCCGGTACGGATGTGCGCCTCCTCGCTCCTGAGGACAACCTGTTGCAGGTCGCCCTCCACACGGCCAAACATTCCTACGTGCGCGCCCCTGGTTTTCGCCTACACCTGGACGTGGAGCGCATCGTTCGTCACCAGACTATCAACTGGGGTTTGTTTTTGAGTCGGGTGCTGGCTTTGCAGGTCAAGACGCCGGTCTACTTTTCCCTGGTCATCCCCCGGGCTCTCTTTGGCACGCCGGTGCCCGACGATGTGCTGGACGCCTTGCGTCCGCCGGCGTGGAAGGAGCGTGTGTTCACCCGCTGGATTCAGCGGGTGGGCCTTTTTAACCCCGACGAGCGCAAATTCGGCAAGGCGGGTTACATCCTCTTCACTGCTCTGCTCTACGACGACCTGCGCGGCCTGTGGCGGGGCGTCTTCCCCGACAAAGCCTGGATGCAAGAGCGGTACGGGTTCCGAAGTAGCCTGCTGCTGCCCATCTATCACGTTCGCCGGCTGGCAGACCTGACCTGGCGACGAACGCTTAGCTTATGATTATGAGGGAAAGCAAATGAGCTATGGGCTTAAAATACGAGCCTATCGCTTGGGTGATGAAATTCAAATTCTACGATTGTTCCGCCAAAGCTATGGACGAGATTTGGATAGGAAGGTTTGGTTTTGGCGTTTTCAAGACAATCCTGCTGGTCAAGGCATCATCTACTTGGGTTGGGACAAAGACACTTTGGCAGCTCATTATGGAGTCTCAGCGGTTGTCATGCGGATCAGTGGCTGGGATTGGTTGACGGGCTTATCGGGAACTACTATGACGCATCCAGATTATCGTGGACAGGGTCTTTTCCCTAAGCTGGCTAGGAAAACGTATGATCAAATGAGACAAGCTGGTATGGCAATGGTATGGGGTTTCCCTAACACCCAATCGCATCGAGGATTTGTCCGGGACTTGGAATGGGTGGATATTTACGAGATTCCAACGCTTCGTTTGGCCTTGCCGGGTCATCGTCTATTGCCTGTCCCTCCTCCTACTAATATTTTGGAACTACAATGGTTTGACGGGCGATTTGACCAGTTATGGGAGCAAGTGAGGGATGACTATCGCATCATAGCAAAACGCGATCGTGACTACCTACAATGGCGCTATGTCAAAAATCCAGTGACGGAGTACCATATCTTGGCCTATGTGGATGGTGACGATGTGATGGGATATGCCGTGTACAAACGATACCGTGAAGAACTCCAAATAGTGGATATCCTGACCAGACCGGACATAGAAATTGGCCTTACATTAATCTCTCGTCTAGTGCAAATTGGTCTTGAACAATCGCTTTCGTCCGTAGGTCTTTGGCTAAACGTGTCACATCCTCTGCACAGAGCGTTAGAGAGATTAGGGTTTTATAATGATAGGCCTGTTATTTACTTTGGAGGGCTGTCATTGCAGTCCCATTTGCAGGAAACCGAGATATATGATTTTCGCAATTGGTACTTGACGATGGGAGACTCTGATGTGTTTTAAAATCAGCGAGAGCAAGCTCCTAGCCACATTGAAGACTGTGAAGGATATCGGGCGCCAATTTCAGCTGGCACTTAAGCGCTTGCTAGATATAGTTCTCTGCATCATTGTGCTTGTTTTAGGCTTTCCTTTTTTCGTGTTAATTGCTTTTCTGGTTAAATTTTCGTCTCCTGGTCCTATTTTTTTTATGCAGCAGCGAGTTGGTCGCGGAGGTAAGATTTTTGTAATGATTAAGTTTCGGACAATGGTTGCTGACCATCAGCTAAGTGTACCTCATGTATGGAATCTAACTGAAGAAGCAAGGATAACCTCAGTGGGTAGGTTCTTACGCGATTTTGGTCTTGATGAGCTGCCACAGGTGTTTAATATCCTCAAGGGAGACATGAGTATTGTTGGTCCACGGCCTCCTTTGCCTATGCAGGTAGATGATTACACGGAGCGTCAGGCACTTGCGTTTAACATGCGACCAGGAGTGCTTTCCTGGGCTGCGGTTAATGGTCGTCGCTCTATATCTATGGAGCAACGCCGAGACCTTCATGCTTGGTATGTACAGAACTGGTCTTTATGGCTTGATCTTAAAATACTGTTCCGCTCTTTTCTGGTTGTCCTTAAGAGAGAAAATGCAGGTGAACGGCTGGAGACCATCATTACAAAGAATTGATTTGAGCAAGGGTATGGCCACGCGGGTATTAGTGATTGCTGCTCATCCTGACGACGAGGTGCTTGGTTGTGGGGGGGCAATTGCTCGTCATGTTGAAAATGGAAGTCAGGTCTATGTACTTATAGCAACACGTGGTGCTCCTGACGTGTTTCCTTCTGCCCAGGTTGAGACAGTCTGGCAAGAAGCACATGCAGCTCATGAGATGTTGGGTATAACGGAGACATACACTTTGGATTTCTTAGCTCCCCGCCTAGATGTCATACCTACGCACGAGCTGGTTGATAGCATTCATGAGCATCTTATACAACTTCGACCGGAAATCGTGTATCTACCTCATCGTGGGGATATTCACAATGATCATCGCTGCGTCTATCATGCTACCCTAGTTGCTGCTCGTCCAATTGACAACTGTGGAATCAATCGTTTGCTCTGTTACGAAACGCCTTCGGAGACCGAATGGGCGCCGCCATCTGGAGATAATGCTTTTGTCCCCACTGTATTTGTTGACATTAGCCGACATTTGGAAATCAAGCTACGAGCAGTTGCCTGTTATCGCTCGCAAATTAAGGAGCCGCCCCATCCACGTTCATTGAGAACTGTGGAGATTCAGGCCCGTTTACGTGGGAGCACCGTAGGGTTGTCTGCTGCAGAGGCATTTATGCTAGTGCGCGAAATAGTCAAATAATGTGCCGTCACGAAGCCCGGCATCACCGGCTGGGCACAGGTCAACGGCCGCAACGCGCTGACCTGGGAGCAAAAGTTTGCTCTGGACGTGTGGTATGTGGACCACCGGTCGTTGTGGCTGGACCTGAAGATCATTGCCCTGACTGTGTGGAAGATTCTCAAGCGCGAGGGTATCAACCAGCCAGGGCAGGCGACGATGGAGGAATTTTTTGGCTCAACACCCCGCCAATTCAGTCAACGTTCTCTTTACCAGCGTGGGCCGTCGCGTTGAACTGCTGCGGGCCTTTCGTCAGGCCTACCAGGCCCTGGGGCTGAGCGGCCGCATCGTGGCCGTGGACATAGACCCGCTGGCCCCCGCTTTGCAGGTCGCCGATCGCTACTACCTCGTCCCTCGCCTCACCTCACCCCATTACATCCCCACCCTGGTCGGCATCTGTCAGCGCGAACGCATCAACCTGGTTTTCCCTTTGATTGACCCTGACATCCCCGTGCTGGCGCGCCATCGAGAGGATATTGAAGCGACGGGCGCCCGCCTGGCGGTGGTCTCGCCGGAGGCGGCCGCCACCGCCGCCGACAAGTGGCTGACTGTTCAGTTCTTTCAACGCCTGGACTTGCCCACACCGCGTTCCTGGCTGCCGGGACAACTGGACCCGGCCCAGGTCAGGTATCCGCTTTTCATCAAACCGCGTTTCGGCAGCGCCGCCAGGAGCACGTTCAAAGTGCGCAACGCCCGAGAGTTGGCCTTCTTTTCGGATTACGTGCCGGATCCCATCGTGCAGGAATACCTGCCCGGCCCCGAAATCACCAATGACGTCATCTGTGACCTGGAAGGCGAGGTGCTGGCCGTGGTCTCCCGCCGGCGCATCGAAGTGCGTTGGGGCGAAGTGGCCAAAGGAGTGACGATTCACAACCCGTTCATAACCCGGGCCTGCGTGAAAATTGCCAGGGCGCTGCCGGCCATCGGCCCCATCACCGTGCAGTGCATGATGAAAGGGGTAACGCCGCATTTCACCGAGATCAATGCCCGGCTGGGTGGCGGGGTGCCACTGGGCATCGCCGCGGGCGTAGAATTTCCCCGCTGGCTGCTGGCACAAGCGGCCGGACGGCCCATGTATATCCCACCGCCGGACACCTACCTGGTTGGCCTGTACCTGACCCGCTACGATGATTCCTTCTTTCTGAGCGAAGCCGAACGTGAGCAGGTGGCAAGCCATCGTCTTTGACCTGGACGATACCCTTTACCCGGAGCGAGATTACGTGCTCAGCGGCTTCCGGGCTGTGGCCGCCTGGGCCGAAGCACACCTGGACATCCCGGCTGCGCTGGGATTGGCCGAGCTACAAAGCCTCTTTGAGCAAGGCGTGCGTGGCGACACCTTTAACCGCTGGTTGGCGGCGCACGGCCTGGCCTCCGAGAGCCTGGTGCTGCGACTGGTCCAGGTCTATCGAGAGCACGAGCCGGCGCTGACCCCTTTTCCCGAGGTGCCGGGTTTGCTCGCCTCATTCCGTCGGCGCTATCGCCTGGGCATCGTCAGCGACGGCTACCTGGCCGTGCAGCAGCGCAAGCTGGCGGCCCTGAACCTGGCCCATCACTTTGAGGCCATCGTCTTTTCCGACGAGTGGGGGCGCAGAGCCTGGAAGCCCAGCGTCATACCGTTCCAGGCCGTCCTGCAGCGGCTGGCAGTGTCCGCCGCCGGTTCAGTCTACGTGGCGGACAATCCGGGCAAAGATTTCCTCGGTGCCCGGCAGGCCGGTATGTTCACCGTCTGGGTGCGACGGCCCGGCGGAGAATACGCCCGCTCGACTCCACCGACAGCACACCATGCCCCTCATTGGACTATCACCTCCCTGCTGGAATTGGAATCAACCATTGTGGGACAGGAGACGCCTCGTTGACCCCCATCCCCATGTCTGCGCCTGATCTGACCGAGGCCGAGATCGAAGCCGTCACTCAGGTCCTGGCTACTCCTCACCTCAGTATGGGCCCACGCCTGGACGAATTCGAGCGGCGGGTGGCCGGGTACATTGGTGTGTGCCACGCCGTGGCCGTCTCCAGTGGCACAGCCGGGCTGCACCTGTGTGTCATCGCCGCCGGGGTCAAGGAAGGGGACGAGGTCATCACCACGCCGTTCAGCTTTGTCTCGTCGGCCAATTGCGTCCTGTTTGAGCGGGCCAGGCCGGTGTTCGTGGACGTTGTGGCCGATACATTATGCCTTGATCCTGCTCGGATTGAAGAGGCCATTACGCCCCGGACCAAAGCTATCCTGGCGGTGGACGTCTTCGGCCAACCGGCGGATTACGACCCCATCCGCGAGATCGCCGAGCGGCACAACTTGGTGATCATCGAGGACGCCTGCGAGGCCATCGGGGCCGAGTACAAAGGGCGTAAGGCAGGCACCCTGGGCAACGCCGCCGTTTTCGCCTTTTACCCCAACAAGCAGATGACTACCGGCGAGGGGGGCGTGATCGTCACCGACCGGGATGACTGGTCCGCTCTCTTCCGTTCGCTGCGCAACCAAGGGCGTGACGTTTTTGACGGCTGGCTTACCCACACCCGGCTGGGCTACAACTATCGCCTGGACGAGTTGAGCGCGGCGCTGGGTGTAGCACAGTTGGGCCGCATCGAGGAGTTGCTGGCCAAGCGCGAGCGGGTCGCAGATTGGTACAACGAGCGGCTGATAAACATTGAAGGGGTGCGCATCCCGTACATCGCGCCAACGACCACGCGCATGAGCTGGTTCGTCTACGTCGTCCGTTTTCGGCCGCCTCTCAATCGGGATTGGATATTGGCCGCCCTCAAGGCGCGGGGTATCCCTTCACGACCCTATTTCACACCGATCCACCTGCAACCGTTCTATGTCCAGAAGTTCGGCTATGAGCGAGGTGACTTTCCCCAGGCAGAAGCGGCGGGCGATTCGTGCCTGGCTCTGCCCTTCTCCGGCGTAATGACCGAGGAGCAGGTGGACCGTGTTTGCCGTGCTCTGAAGGAGATTGTTGCGGAAGGGTAGAGGGGTAAGGAAAATCTTTGAGAGACACATCGGCACTCCTTCCCGGATATTTCGGTCAAGCTCAGGAGCCGTTTGGCAGCCTCCTTGATTGCCGCAGGTCTCCTGGCCGAGGCCGGAGGGAGTTCGGTGAGGACACTTGCACCCATCGTGGAGAGAGAAGTGAGAGTGCGTAACCGGCATTTCCTGATCCTCGACGTTCTGATCCTGAGCCTGCTACCGGCTCTGGCCCTCAGCCTGCGCCTGGACGGTTGGAGTTGGTGGCCACGCTATGCTTCAGGGCTGGCGCTTTTCACTGCCCTGAGCCTGGTAATCAAGTTGGCTGCCATCTACAGTTTTGACCTCTACACCCGCTACTGGCCCTGTGCCACCATGGACGACCTGGTCCAGATTGTGATCGCTGTGGCCGTGAGTACTGTGGTGACGGCAGCCTTGTGCACCATGACCCATCCCACTCTGGCTATCTACGGCGCAGCCCTGCCTCGCTCGGTCCCCCTCATTGATGGGCTGCTGACTTTGATTGCCGTGGGTGGGCTGCGGTCCAGTGCCCGGATCCTGGCTTGTCGAAACCACCGGCGGATCGAGCAGGCCCTCGGCCAACGAGCTCGCCCTGAGCAGGGCCGGAGAGTGCTGGTGATGGGAGCCGGTGAAGCCGGGCGCTTGATTGTGCGCGAGATGTTCACCAACCCCCAACTGAGACTGGAGCCCGTAGGCTTTGTGGACGACGACCCAAACAAGCTGGGAACGCGCATCCACGGCCTGCCGGTGCTAGGGACCCGAGAGGACATCCCTGCCCTGGTGAGAGAGCACGGAGTCCAGCAGGTGATCATCGCCATGCCCAGAGCCCCGGGCACAGTGGTCCGCCGGGTGCGGGCCATCTGCGAAGGAGCCGGTGTGACGGCGCGGACTATCCCCGGCCTCTACGAGATCCTGTCAGGCCGGGTGAAGGTGAGCCAGATCCGCGATGTGACCATTGAGGACTTGTTGCGGCGCGAGCCGGTAGTGATTGACCAGGCAGAGGTAGACGCCTATCTGCGCGAGACCACGGTCCTGGTGACGGGAGCTGGGGGCTCCATTGGCTCAGAGTTGTGCCGACAGATCGCCGCTCACAGTCCGCAACGGCTGATTCTCCTGGGGCATGGCGAGCATAGCATCTTTACCATCCAGATGGAGTTGCGCCAGGCCTTCCCCGCCCTGACCCTACACAGTGTCATCGCCGACGTGCGCGACGAGGCACGCCTCAACCGGGTCATGGACACCTACCGCCCCACGGTGGTGTTTCACGCTGCTGCCCACAAGCACGTGCCTCTCATGGAAGCCAACGTGGCAGAAGCCATCACCAACAATGTGCTGGGCACCAAAAGGTTGATCCAGGCGGCCGAACGCTGTGAGGTGCGCCGTTTTGTGCTCATCTCCACCGACAAAGCCGTCAACCCGGTGAGTGTCATGGGAGCCTGCAAGCGCATCGGCGAGATGCTGGTGCAAGAAGCGGCCCGACGGAATGGCAGCATCTTTGTAGCCGTGCGCTTTGGCAACGTGTTGGGCAGCCGAGGCAGCGTGGTAGACGTATTTCGGCGCCAGATCACCGCCGGGGGGCCGTTGACGGTGACCCACCCCGAGATGCGCCGTTATTTCATGACCATCCCCGAGGCAGTCCAGTTGGTGTTACAGGCAGCGGCGCTGGGCCAGGGCGGTGAGATCTTTGTGTTGGACATGGGAGAGCCGGTGCGCATCGTGGACCTGGCCCGTGATTTGATCGAACTATCGGGGCTGATACCGGGGTGTGAGGTCGGGATCACCTTCTGCGGAGCCCGGCCCGGCGAGAAGATGTGCGAGGAGCTATTCAGCCAGGAGGAGAACTGCACCCCCACCAGACATTCCAAGATTCTCGTGGTCAGGCGCGCCCCGGCCATTGCCGGGGAAAAGCTGCAACAGGCTATACGCGAGCTAGAGTGGCTGGTAGAAAGGGCAGGGGAGGACATCCTCCGGGCCAAGCTCCAAGAGATCGTGCCGGAATATCGGCCGATGGAGACGGTGAGAGAGGGCGCTCTCCAGGCTGGGCTCTCGGAGACTGTGCTCAGGTATCGGCCGGCGGGTCCTCGCGCTCTGTCAACTCTCCAGGCACTGCCTCGGCACCTGTCCTCACCTCGTCTTCACGACCGGCTACCGTCACTTGGTGCTGAACGGTGAGGCGTAACGACGAGAAATAAAGGTAAAGTCGGGTTGAAAAGATTAGCCACCCGGATCACCCGGGTAGAGTTGTGGCTTCTGCTGCTCATCACACCATTGCTACTCTTCCCGAATCCCCTCACCCCTCTGGGGCTGGTCTTGTCCCTGACGCCCTGGCTAGGCCGCTGGGAGGTGAGAGGTCACCTCACGGCGCGCACGCCGGCCGACTGGCCCATCGTGGTGATGATGCTGATGAGCATCGTCGGCCTGTATCCTTCTGTCAACCTTTCCCTGAGTCTGGTCACATTGTGCCAGCTTGTGGCCGGGGTGGGGCTCTTCTACGGGGTGGTCAACTGGACCTGGTCTACCTGCCCCGAGTTCCACCGAAGAAGCCAAAGGCTATGGCCGGTTGCGTTTCTGCTGGTAGCTTTGGGCCTGGCTCTGGCCCTGGTTGCCCCACTGGGTATCAACTGGAGTCATACAAAACTTTTCTCCAGCCCAATCTACGACCACGTACCGTCCTTGTTGCAGCGTTATGAGACCATCAATGCCAACGTGCTGGCCGGAGCCCTGGCTTTGCTTGTCCCTGTCAGTATGGCTTTGCTCTTGTTCGCTCCTTTCTCCTTTTTATCCAGAGGGCAGGCCTGGTTGGCCCGGGCCGGCCTGTTCGCGGCCACGCTGGCTATGCTGGCCGTCGTCTTCCTGACTCAATCGCGGGGGGTCTACCTGGCCCTGGCTCTCGGCTTGTTGATCATGGTCCTGCTGTGCCGTTCAGAACTCTTGTGGGGCACGCCTCTCTTGCTCGTGGGAGCCGGAGTAGCCATCCGTCGTTTTGGTCTGTATCCTCTTCTAGAGGCCATATTGGTAACAGATTCTCTCAGTGGGTTGGAGACAAGGCGGCAAATCTGGTCTGCGGCCCTGGCTATGATCGGCTATTTCCCTCTGACCGGCATCGGCCTGGGGACTTTTAACCAGACCCTGTCCGGCATGTATCCGTTTTCCGTCCAATATAGCCCCCAAACGAGCGTAAACCACGCCCACAATCTATTCTTGCAAGTGGGTATAGACCTGGGCGTGCCTGGGCTGTGCGCTTTTGCGACTCTGGTGGTCCTCAGTCTGCGGGCTGCCTGGCAGGTGTGGCGCTCCCGCACGGTGACAGGCCGGAAAGATACCGGCGCCCTGGGCCTGGGCCTTTTTACCAGCCTCATCGTCATGGCGTTGCACGGGGCGGTAGATGCCGTCACTTGGGGCACAAAGCCCTCGGTCATCCCCTGGCTGGTGATGGGCTTGAGTATGGCCGCTTGTAACCTGACAAAAGTGGACGTTCTCGACGCGGAGATTTCAATTGGTCACACCAAGACAAAACCCTGAAGGTCAGACGGGCTCATCACGGCCGCCCGTCGAAGGGTTCTGCCCTCACCTGGGCCTGGAAGAAGATAAGGCTTCACACTTTTCGTATTCCGAGAGCGCCCATCGCTGCTTCGCTGCCGGGTCGCCTGAAACCGTCGAATTGGAGCACCAGGAGAAATTCTGCCTGGGAGGGGAGTATCGGTTCTGTACACGTTTCGTCGAGACTCCTGCCCCGGTGAGACGGCCCGATAAGGCGAAGGCGATGCCCGCTGAAGAGGCCGGTGATTACCGATACGGCCGTCGAGGGCTCTCCAGGGGATTCGTTGTTCCGCTGCGGGTCACCCTGTGGGCCCTGACCGGGGTGCTGACCGTTTTGGCCCTCTTGTATCTGGGTTTCTCCCTCGTCAATGCGCCTTCGGCCCCTGGCGACGCCGAGGGCTTCGGTCACACCGAAGGGCCTGCCCTGAGCGCGGCCGCAGAAGCTTCACCGCCAGAGCCGGGAGCCATTGCCGGGGCACTCACCCCTACGCCGTTGCAGTTCGACCGCCCCACGCCGATCCCTACCCCACCGCCAGGCGGTAACATATTTATCCTGACGCCGGCCGCCAGGGCGGTGGGTTGGGTAGCCAGCCCCGGGCCAGGCGAAGAGGAAAACAACCACTTTGGTGACTCTTACCTGCACGCCGGGGTATACGGAGGGTTGGTGTATCATGGAGCCATACAATTCGATCTATCGTCGGTCATCACCCCCGGCACCCCCATCTACTTTGCCGCTCTCCAGGTGACCGGCCTGAGCCGAGAGCGCCTGGGCACCGGCGGCCGTTGGGAACTGCAATTGCTCGGCCTGGAAATGGACCCCGACTGGTCTTCCCACACTTTCCAGGACGTCCACAACGCCAGAATTGATGAGACTATTCCCCCGGCTTTGGAGAACGGCGACCTGGACAAAAACAAGACCAACGTTTTCACTTTCAGCGCCGGGCAGTTGATTGTCCTGGAAAAACGGGTGTACGACAGTGGCCTGGTCTCCTTCCGCCTGGATGGCCCTTCTTCGGGTGAGAATAACCTTTTCACCTGGGATAGCGGCTATGGCCCCGGCAGCCTGGGCCATAAGCCACTGCTGATCATCGGCGTAGGCCCCCCACCATTGACGCCGGTACCGACGCGCACTCCTTTCCTGGTGGTAATCACCAGCACGCCCACGCCGTCGAATGCGTTGGTGGCCGCAGCCCAGGCGGCCACTGCGGTCTTCCGGGCTACCGCGACCGGCACGCCGACCCCCTTGCCTACCAATTGGGTCACGCCCATCGTGGTCACCAGCACGCCCACGCCGGAGAACGAAGCCACGGCCACCTACATCGCAGCCCGGGCTACCGTTGAAGCCTTCACCACCGGTACGGCCACCCCCACGCCGCCGCATCAGTTCACGGCTACGCCCACGCCCACCTGGGTCGTGGTGACCAGCACGCCTACGCCGGAGAATGTACTCACGGCCGTGGCCATGCTAGCCCCGCTCAACGCCCGGACCACGGGCAACATACAGCTCGCTGCTACGCCCCTCCCATCCAACTGGGTCACGCCCATCGTGGTCACCAGCACGCCCACGCCGGAGAACAAAGCCACGGCCACCTACATCGCAGCCCGGGCTACCGTCGAGGCCTTCACCACCGG